>NZ_DAOKZA010000017.1:0-62515 GCF_035325925.1 Azohydromonas sp.
ACTACGGGCTCGAGGCCGACCTGTTCACCGCGGTGCCCGAGCTGGTCGAAAAGCTCTGAGCGGCTCCCGGGGCAGGCCGCGCGCTTCGCTCAGCGCAGGCGGGCGCGCAGGTGCTCGAGCCACTCGCGCCCCTCTTCGCCGAGGTGGGTCTCGAGGTCGTCGCGCGTGATGCGAAACGGCCCGCGCTGGCCGTGGTAGTCGATCACGTCGCCGACCTGCGTGAAGCGGATGCCGCAGGTCGCGAGCAGCCGTGCCAGCCGGGGCTCGGTCATCATGAACGCCTGCTCGAGGCCTTCTTCGATTGCCAGCGCGGTCGCGGTGAGGAACAGCCCCATCGCGACCAGCGGGTAGCGCGCGCCGGCCAGCACCGCGCCCTCGGGCAGGCGCGACTCGTGGCCGCGGCGGCGGAAGTCGTGGTGCACGGCCAGCCGCGAGATCTCGCCGGCGCGCGCGCGGTCGAGGCGTTCGAGGTCGAGCAGCGTGGGGTCGAGCCGGCCGGCGCACACCGACTCGAACGGGAAGCGCGCGCCGGGCCGGCCGCGCGCGAGGATCAGGCGCACGCAGGCGGCGACGCGCCCGGTGGGCAGGTGGCGCATCAGCGCGAACACGGCGTGCTCGTCGTGCGCGTCGCGCTCGAGACGCTCGGGGAACGCGCGCGGGTCCTCGTAGCCGAGCTCGTCGCAATACACCGCGTAGCGCAGCGCGAACACCTCGCGACGCGAGGCTTCGTCGTCGGCGCGCCGCACGTCGAAGTAGCGTTCGAAGTGCGCGGCCAGCGGCAGGGGGGTCATGGCGGCGGGCGGTGCTGGGCAGGCGCGCAGTATGCGCCCGCGCGCGCCGGACGGTGGCGCGGGCGTGGACAATCGCCGGCATGCCCGCCGCCGCCGCCCCCCTGCTCGCCGTCGAACGGCTCGGCGTGCGCTTCGGTGACGCGACGGTCGTCGACGACGTGTCGTTCACGATCGGCGCCGGCGAGAAGTTCGCGCTGGTCGGCGAGTCCGGCTCGGGCAAGTCGATCACCGCGCTGTCGATCCTGCGCCTGGTCGACGTGGCGACCACCACCGGCAGCATCCGCTTCGACGGCCAGGAGCTGACGGCCAAGACCGAGCGCGAGATGCGCGGCCTGCGCGGCGCCGAGGTCTCGATGATCTTCCAGGAGCCGATGACCGCGCTGAACCCGCTGTACACGGTGGGCAACCAGATCGGCGAGGTGCTCGAGCTGCACGAAGGGCTGCGCGCGAACGCGGCGCGCGCGCGCGCCGTCGAGCTGCTGGCGCGCACCGGCATCCCCGAGCCCGGGCGGCGCGTCGACGCCTACCCGCACGAGCTGTCGGGCGGCCAGCGACAGCGTGCGATGATCGCGATGGCGCTGGCGTGCCGCCCGAAGCTGCTGATCGCCGATGAGCCGACCACCGCCCTGGACGTGACGATCCAGGCGCAGATCCTCGCGCTGCTCGACGAACTGCAGCGCGAGCTGGGCATGGCGCTGCTGTTCATCACGCACGACCTGAACCTGGTGCGCCGCTTCAGCCACCGCGTCGGCGTGATGGAGCGCGGCCGGCTCGTCGAGAGCGGCCCGACCGCCGAGGTGTTCGCCGCGCCGCGCCACGCGTACACGCAGCGGCTGCTCGCCAGCCGGCCGCGGCGCGTCGTGCAGCCGGTGGCCGACGACGCGCCGACGCTGCTCGAGGCGCGCGGCGTCGAGGTGACCTTCCCGGTGCCGCTGGGGTGGTTTCGCCGGCGCGACTTCGTCGCGGTGCGACGCGCGACGCTGGCGCTGCGGCGCGGCGAGACGCTGGGCATCGTCGGCGAGTCGGGGTCGGGCAAGACCACGCTGGGCATGGCGCTGCTCGCGCTGCAGCCGGTGGCCGCCGGCGAGGTGCGGCTCGGCGGCGAGCGCATCGACGACGCGCCGCGCGCCGCGCTGCGGCGCATGCGCCGGCGCATGCAGGTGGTGTTCCAGGACCCGTTCGCCAGCCTGAGCCCGCGCATGACGGTGGGCCAGATCGTCGGCGAGGGGCTGGCGCTGCACCGCCCCGGGCTGGACGCGGCCGCGCGCGAGCGCACGGTGCTGGCGATGCTCGACGAGGTGGGCCTGAGCGAGCGCCACGGCGTGCCGATGGTGCTGCAGCGCTACCCGCACGAGTTCAGCGGCGGGCAGCGCCAGCGCATCGCGATCGCACGCGCGGTGGTGCTGCAGCCCGAGCTGCTGGTGCTCGACGAGCCCACGTCGGCGCTCGACGTGTCGGTGCAGCAGCAGGTGCTGCGACTGCTCGTCGAGCTGCAGCGGCGCTACGGCATGAGCTACGTGTTCATCAGCCACGACCTGGCGGTGGTGCGCGCGATGGCGCACCGCGTGCTGGTGATGAAGGACGGCGCCGTGGTCGAGGAAGGCGAGGCGCAGGCGCTGTTCGACGCGCCGCGCGAGCCGTACACGCGCGAGCTGCTTGCCGCGGCGCACCTCGCGGGCTGATCGGGGCCCGATGCTGGACATCGCCGACATCCGCGACGCCGCGCAGCGGCTGCGCGGGGTCGCGCACCGCACGCCGGTGCTGACCTCGCGCACGCTCGACGCGATGCTCGGCGCCCGGGTGTTCATGAAGGCCGAGCACCTGCAGCGCATGGGCGCGTTCAAGTTCCGCGGCGCCTACCACGCGCTGTCGGTGCTGACGCCCGACGAGCGCGCCCGCGGCGTGGTCGCGTTCTCGTCGGGCAACCACGCGCAGGCGGTGGCGCTGGCGGCGCGGCTGTTCGCTTGTCCGGCGAAGATCGTGATGCCGGCCGACGCGCCGGCGCCGAAGGTCGAGGCCACGCGCGGCTACGGCGCCGACGTGGTGCTGTACGACCGCTACCGCGACGACCGCGCGGCGATCGCGCGGCGCATCGCCGGCGAGCGCGGCGCCGCGCTGATCCCGCCGTACGACCACCTGCCGGTGATGGCCGGACAGGGCACCTGCGCGCTCGAGCTGATCGAAGACGTCGGGCCGCTCGACGCGCTGATCGTGTGCGCCGGCGGCGGCGGGCTGCTGTCGGGCTGCGCGGTGGCGGCCAGGGCGCTGGCGCCGGCGATCGAGGTGTTCGGCGCCGAGCCCGAGGCCGGCGACGACATGCGCCGCTCGCTGCACGCCGGGCACATCGTGACCATCGAGGTGCCGCGCACGATCTGCGACGGGCAGCAGACCACGGCGGTCGGCGTGCAGCCGTTCGAGGTGATCCGCACCCACGTGAGCGACGTGCTGACGGTGTCCGACGCGGGGGTCGTCGAGGCGATGCGCTTCGCGTTCGAGCGCATGAAGCAGGTGCTCGAGCCGTCGGGCGCCTGTGCGCTGGCGGCGCTGATGCACCACGCCGGGCGCTTCCGCGGCCGGCGCGTCGGCGTGACGCTGTCGGGCGGCAACATCGGCGTCGAGCGCTTCGTGGCGCTGGTCACCGGCGCCGAGCGCGCCGCCTGAGGCGCGCTCGGCGACGGCAGCAGTGCGAAGATCGCGCCTCGACGCCGCCCACCCCAGGCCCGACCGATGCCCCGAACGATCCTCGACGAAGCGCAGCTGCACCCGGCGATCCGCGGGCGCGTCGCGCGGCTGAACGCCGACCTGGTGCAGCAGGTGCGCGACGCCGCCGCGACGCACGCCGTGGTCGTCGTCGGCATGGGCGGCAACCCGTTCGTGCGCAAGGCGCGGCGCGCACTCGACGCCGCGGGCATCGCCCACCACGACATCGACATCGGCAACTACTTCGGGCGGTGGCGGCGCCGCAACGCGCTGAAGATGTGGACCGGCTGGCCGACCTTCCCGATGGTGTTCGTCAAGGGCATGCTGATCGGCGGCGCCGCCGAGACCGAGACCTTGATAGCCCGCGGCGAGATGGCCCGCCTGCTCGCGTGAGGCGGCTCGGCGCGCTGGCGCTGCTCGCCGCGGCGGCGCCGGTCGCCGCGGCATCGCTGGCGCTCGAGCCCTGCCGGCTGGCCGGCGTCGAGCACGAGGTGCGCTGCGGGCGCATCGAGCGGCCGCTCGACCCGGCGCGCCCGCAGGGCCCGAAGATCGACGTGCACGTCGCCGTGCTGCCGGCACTGGCGCGCCGGCCGCGCGACGACGCGGTGTTCTTCTTCGCCGGCGGGCCGGGGCAGAGCGCGATCGACCTCGCCGGTCATGTCGCCGCGCTGCTCGCGCGCTTCGGCAACCGGCGCGACATCGTGCTCGTCGACCAGCGCGGCACCGGTCGCAGCGCCCCGCTGGCCTGCGACCGGCCGCCCGACGAGTGGGCGCCGACCGACGTGCAGGTCGCGCAGCTGCTGGCGTGCCGCGACGCGCTGGCGCGCCGGCCGCACCTGCGCGCGGTCGACGATCTGCGCCACTTCACGACGTCGGTCGCCGCGGCCGACGTCGACGCGGTGCGCCGCGCTCTGGGGCTGCAGCGCGTCAATCTGGTCGGCGTGTCGTACGGCACGCGGCTCGCGCTCGAGGTGCTGCGCCAGTTCCCGCAGACGGTGCGCCGCGCCGTGCTCGACGGCGTCGCGCCGCCCGACATGGCGCTGCCGCGGTCGTTCGCCGTCGACGCGCAGGCCGCGCTCGACGCGATGTTCGCCTGGTGCGACGCCGACGCCACCTGCCGCGGCCGCCACCCGCAGCTGCGCGTGCGCTGGCGGGCAGCCCTGGCGCAGCTGCCGGTGTCGACCACCGTGCCCGGTGCGCTCGACGGCGCGCCGCGGGCGTTGACGCTGACGCGCGAGTCGCTGGCCGGCGCGCTGCGCCTGGCGCTGTACTCGCCGCTGCTCGCCTCGGCGCTGCCCCACGCGATCGACGAGGCCGCGGCCGGGCGCTGGGTGCCGCTGGTCGGACTGGCGCAGGCGATGGCCGGGGGTGGGCGCACGCCGGCGGTGGCCGCGGGCGCGCACTTCGCGGTGATCTGCGCCGAGGACCTGCCCCGCGACGACGCGACGGGCGACACCGGCGCGACGTTCGGCGCGTCGTTCGCCGACCTGTACCGCCGCGTGTGTGCCGGCTGGCCGCGCGGCGAGGTGCCGGCGGCGTTCTACGCTGTGCCGCCGAGCCCGGTGCCGGTGCTGCTGCTGTCGGGCGGCGTCGACCCGGTGACCCCGCCGCGTCACGGTGAACGCGTGCGCGCGGCGATCGGCGCGACGGCGCGTCACGTCGTGGTGCCGAACGCGGGCCACGGCGTGCTGGCGCTGGCCTGCGTGCGCGACGCGGCGTTGCGCTTCGTCGACGCCGACGCGGCGAACGACGCACTGCGGGTCGACGCCGACTGCGCGCGCGAGCTGCCGCGCCCCCCGGTGTGGGCGCCGATCGCCGCCAGCGCGCCGTGATCGAGGTGCACGACCTGGCCAAGCGCTTCGTGCGGGGGCGCGGGCGAGGCGCGTGCGCGGTGACGGCGGTCGACGGCGTCAGCTGGCAGGCGGCGGACGCGCGCATCACCGGGCTGCTCGGCCCCAACGGCGCCGGCAAGACGACGACGCTGCGCCTCATCGCCGGGCTGCTCGCGCCCGAGCGCGGCGGCGTGCGCGTCGACGGCATCGACGTCGCGGCGCACGCGGCGGCGGCACGCGCGCGGCTGGGCGTGCTCAGCGATGCGCGCGGGCTGTACCCGCGGCTGACCGCGCGCGAGAACATCGTCTACTACGCGCGGCTGCACGGCCTGGCCGACGCGGCGGCGCACGCGCGCGTCGAGCTGCTGGCGGCCACGCTGGAGATGCGCGACCTGCTCGACCGGCGCACCGACGGCTTCAGCCAGGGCGAACGCATGAAGACCGCGCTGGCGCGCGCGCTGGTGCACGACCCGCCGAACATCGTGCTCGACGAGCCGACCAACGGGCTCGACGTGCTCGCCACGCGCGCGCTGCGCGCCGCGCTGCTGCGGCTGCGCGACGAGGCGGGCAAGTGCATCGTCGTGTCGACGCACATCATGCAGGAGGTCGAGCGCCTGGCCGACCATGTGGTCGTGATGTCGCAGGGGCGCACGGTGGCCGAAGGCACGGTGGCCGGGCTGCGCGAACGTGCCGGCGAAGGCGACTTCGAGGCTGCGTTCGTGCGCCTGGCCTACCCCGGCGCGGCGCCGGGCGGGGGGCGGGGGCGGTGAGGGGCGCATGGCTGCGCGCCGCGGTCGTCGTGCTGCGCAAGGAGCTGACCGACGCGCTGCGCGACCGCCGCACGCTGCTGACCGTGCTGCTGAGCGCGGTGGCCGTCGGTCCGCTGGCGCTGGTGCTGATCTCGACGCTGGTGTCGGACCTGGAGCGCCACGCCGAGGCCCGCGAGGTGTGGGTCAGCGGCGTCGAGCACGCGCCGACGCTGGTCAACTTCTTCGCGCGCCAGACCTGGGTGCTGCGCGAGGCGCCGGCCGACCACGAGCAGGCGTTGCGCGACAACCGGCTCGGCGACGCGGTGCTGGTGGTCGCGCCGGGGTTCGAGGCGGCGCTCGCACGCGGCGAGGCGCCGGCGGTCGAGGTGGTCGCCAGCAGCGGCAACCCGCGCGCCGAAGCCGGCGCGGCCCGGCTCGCGCGGCTGATCGCCGCCTTCAACCAGGAACAGGCGACGCTGCGGCTGGCGGTGCGTGGCGTGTCGCCGGCGGTCCTCGAGGCGGTGCACGTCGAGCGGCGCGACGTCGCCGACGCGGCGCGCCGCGCCGCGCAGTTCACCGCGATGCTGCCGTTCTTCGTGCTGATGGCCGTGTTGTACGGCACGCTCAGCGCGGCGCTCGACACCGCGGCCGGCGAGCGCGAGCGCGGCTCGCTCGAACCCCTGCTGATGAACCCGGTGCCGCCGCTGGCACTGGTGCTGGGCAAGTGGGCGGCGGTGACCGCGGTGGGCGCCGGCGTCGCGGTCGCCAGTGCGGCGAGCTTCCTGCCCGCGCAGTGGCTGCTGGCCAGCGACACGCTGGCGGCACTGTTCCACTACGGCGCGGCGGAGGCGGCGGCGTTCGTCGCGCTGCTGCTGCCGCTGGCCGGTGCCGCGGCGGCGCTGCTGATGGCGGTGGCGATCCGAAGCCGCAGCGTCAAGGAGGCTCAGGCCGGCGCTACGGTGCTGGTGCTGGCGCTTTCGCTGCTGCCGCTGCTGACGATGTTCGGCCAGCGCGGCGAGCAGCCGTGGCACCTGTGGCTGCCGGGGCTGGCGCACAGCGTGCTGATGGCCCGCGTGTTGCGCGGCGACGCGATCGGCGTGGCCGACCTGCTGCCGTCGCTGGCGGTGTGCGCGACGCTGGCGGCGCTCGCGCTGGCCGCCGTGGCGCGCACACTGCGCGGCGGCGCCGCGCTGCGCTGACGGCGGTGCGGCGCTACTGCAGCCGGTCGGGCAGCACCCAGGTGCGCGCCGCCGGGCGAGGCGGTACGCGCATCGGTGCGTCGCCGGCGCGCGGCAGCGCGCGCGAGCGCTGGCCGATCACGCGGGCGACCTCGCGCTGCCACGGCAGCGTGAACACGATCTCGTTGAGGTGCCGCGCCGCCTGCCACGCCGTGAGCACCTCGCCCGAGCGGCCGAGCAGCTTCATGTTGGTCAGCACGCCCATCGGGTCGAGCATGGAGACGACGCCGTGCGAGACCTGCACCCAGTCCCAGGCGACGCCGACCTCGCCGTCGCTGGACGGGCAGACCCACATCGTCTGCCCGCTCGACACGCCGCCGCGCGGGTCGTCGTCGAACAGGTGGGTGGCGGCATGCTCGAAGCGGCCGGGCGGCGGCTGGGCGGTGCGGTAGACCGGCGGCCAGGCGCGAAGGGTCCAGGCGGGAGGCATAGGGAGGGTCCTGCGTAAGGCGGCCCACGAGGGCCGAGGCTGTATAGTCTTGCCAAGGGTCTTCCAGGAGGCAACCTGTAAAGGCTTGCAGGTCGCTGCGCCGCGCGCAGGGCCGCGCCGGCGCGTCGCGACGATGCTGCAAAGCGACTTCCATTCGGTGCTCGCCGCGAACGATCGCGAGTCGTTCCGCGCGTCGGTCGTGAAGGTCGCCGAGCGGCTGGGCTTCAGCACGGTGTCCGCGGTGGCGGTGGTCGACAAGGGCAAGGACTCCGAGTTCGTCCACGTCAGCAACGTGCCGGCGGCCTACGCGGCGACACACACCAACGCCGACCACTCGCGGCGCGACCCGATCCTCAGGCACCTGAAGAGCCACTCGGTGCCGATCCTGTGGAACCAGCAGACCTTCGTGCGCAGCGGCGCCGCCGACCTGTGGGAGGAGCAGGCGCCGTACGGCTTCCACACCGGCATCGCGATGGCGCTGCACCTGCCCGACGGCAACCACTTCCTGCTCGGCGTCGACCGCGACCAGCCGCTGCCCGCCGACGCCGACGAGCTGACGCGCATCGTCGCGCACCTGCAGCTGTTCGCGGTGCACGCGCAGGACGCGGCGTTTCGCGTGCTGGTGTCGGCCGACAGCCGTCCCGAGACGCCGAACCTGACGCCGCGCGAGCTCGAGGTGCTGCGCTGGACGATGGAAGGCAAGACCGCGTGGGAGGTCGGCACCATCCTCGGCATCAGCGAGCGCACCGCGGTGATGCACCTGAGCAACGCGACGCGCAAGCTCGGCTGCACGACCAAGCACCAGGCGGTGGTCAAGGCGCTGCGCCTCGGGCTGATCGACTGACACCGCCCGCGGCCGACGGGCCGCGCCCGGCGTGACCCTGTAAGAGTTGACAGTTCCGGCGCGGCGCGCCGCCTGCTTCAATGCGCCGGCAACCCTTGCCGGACCCGCAACGAAGGAGGCGTCATGTTCAAGAACCGTCAGCCCGCCGAGCAGCCCCGCCGCGACACCCCGCCGAAGGCCTCCGACGCCGACAAGCGCCAGGCGCAGCCGCGGCCGCTCGAGCTGGCCGAACTGACCAAGGTCGTCGGCGGCACCGGGAGCACGACGCAGCTGCCCCGCGTCGGCGGCTGGTGATCGGCGCGTCGATCTTCCGACCCGAAGCGGTCGAGCACCGCCGTCAGGCGTGGCTCGGCAGCATCCAGCTCGTCCGTCCGCTGTCGCTGTCGCTGCTGACCGGGGCGGTGGTCGTCGCGCTGGGCCTGACGCTGGCCACGCTGAGCTGGGGCGAGTACACGCGCAAGGCGCGCGTGGGCGGCGTGCTGGTGCCCGAGGGCGGCGTCGTGCGGCTGCTGCCGCCGCAGGCGGCGGTGGTGCTCGAGCGGCTGGCCGACGAAGGGCAGCGCGTGCGCGCCGGCGACGTGCTGTTCGTGTTGTCGCTCGACCGAGCGACCGCCGGCGGCGACGCGCAGGCGCAGGTGCAGCGCACGCTGGCCGCGCGCGAGCGCAGCCTGGCCGACACCGCGCGCCAGCAGCACGAGCTGCTCGACGCGCAGCGCGCGGCGCTCGAACGTCGGCTGGCCGACATGCGCAACGAGGCGCGGCAGATCGGCGCCGAGATCGACCTGCACCGCCAGCGGCTGGCGCTGGCGCAGCAGTCGCTGCTGCGGCTGCAGGACCTGCAGCGCGAGCAGTTCATCTCGTCGGCACAGGTGCAGGCGCGCTCCGAGGAGGTGCTCGGCCTGCAGGCGCAGGGTCAAGCGCTGGCCCGCCAGCGCGCCGCGCACGAGCGCGAGATGGCCACCGTCGAGGCCGAGCTGCGCGAACTGCCGCTGCGCGCGCGCGCGCGCGAGGCCGAGATCGCACGCGAGGTGGCCGAGGTGCAGCGCCTGGCCGCCGAGAGCGAGGCGCAGCGGCGCGTGGTGGTGCGCGCGCCGCACGACGGCGTGCTCACCGCGGTGGTCGCCGAGCCAGGCCAGGCGGTGTCGCCCGCCACGGCACTGGCCAGCGTCGTGCCCGGCGACAGCGCGCTGCTGGCGCACCTGTACGCGCCGTCGAGCGCGATCGGCTTCGTGCGCCCCGACCAACCGGTGCTGTTGCGCTACCAGGCGTTCCCGTACCAGAAGTTCGGGCACCACCATGGACGCGTGCTGCAGGTATCGCGCACGCCGCTGCACGCCGGCGAGATGGCCGGTGGCGCCAGCGCCGACGGCGAGCCGATGTACCGCATCACCGTCGCGCTCGACCGCCAGACCGTGCCGGCGTACGGCAGCGAGCAGCCGCTGGCTGCCGGAATGCAGCTCGACGCCGACGTGCTGCTCGATCGCCGGCGGCTGATCGAGTGGATCTTCGAGCCGGTGCTGTCGGTCACCGGCCGCATCTGAACGGGTCGTCCGGGCGTCGCTGGGGCTTCGCTTGAGTGACGGCCGGTCGCATCTGCACCTGACGCTGGGCCTGGGGCTGCGCCGGGTGCCGATGGTGCTGCAGACCGAGGCCGCCGAGTGCGGCCTGGCCTGCCTGGCGATGGTCGTCGCGGCGCACGGCCACGACACCGACCTGGCGACGCTGCGTCGGCGCTTCTCGCTGTCGCTCAAGGGCGCGACGATGGCCGACTTGGTGCGCTTCGCCGACCAGCTGCGCTTCAACGCGCGTGCGCTGCGCGCCGAGATCGAGCACCTGTCGGGGCTGGCGACGCCGTGCATCCTGCACTGGGACCTGAATCACTTCGTGGTGCTGGTCGAGGTGCGGCGCGGCATTGCGGTGATCCACGACCCGGCGCGCGGCATCCGCCGGCTGAAGCTCGACGAGGTGTCGCGCCACTTCACCGGGATCGCGCTCGAGCTGGCGCCGATGGCCGACTTCGCGCCCAGGCGCGAGCGCCAGCAGGTGCGCCTGTCGCAGCTGCTGGGCCACGTCACCGGGCTGAAGCGGTCGCTGGCGCAGGTGTTCGTGCTGGCGATGGCGCTCGAGGTGTTCATGCTGCTCAGCCCGTTCTACCTGCAGTGGGTGGTCGACGGCGTGCTGGTCAGCGCCGACCGCGACCTGCTGGTGACGCTGGGCGTGGGCTTCGCGCTGCTGGTGCTGATCCAGGTCGGCACCGCGGCGATCCGCTCGTGGGCGGTGCTGGTGCTGTCGGCGACGCTGAACCTGCAGTGGCTGGGCAACGTGTTCGCGCACCTGATGCGTCTGCCGGTGGCCTGGTTCGAGCGCCGCCACACCGGCGACATCTGGTCTCGCTTCGGCGCCGTGCAGCAGATCCAGAGGACGCTGACCACCAGCTTCATCGAGGCGCTGCTCGACGGCCTGCTGGTGGTGCTGACGCTGGTGATGATGGCGATCTACAGCGTCAAGCTGACGCTGGTCGCGCTCGGCGCGGTGGCGCTGTACGCGCTGTTGCGCTGGGCGTTCTTCCGCCCGTTGCGCGACGCCACCGAGGAGGCGCTGGTGCACGAGGCCAAGCAGTCGAGCCACTTCCTCGAGTCGCTGCGCGGCGTGCAGGCGATCAAGCTGTTCAACCGCCAGGCCGACCGGCAGGCGCGCTTCATGAACCAGGTCGTCGACGCGATGAACGCCGACCTGGCCACGCGCAAGCTCGACCTCGGGTTCCACGTCTCGCACCGGCTGCTGTTCGGGCTGGAGCGCGTCGCGGTGATCTGGCTCGGCGCGCTGCTGGTGCTCGACCAGCACCTCTCGGTGGGCATGCTGTTCGCGTTCCTCGCCTACAAGGAGCAGTTCGCGCAGCGTTTCTCGGGGCTGATCGACAAGGCCGTCGAGCTGCGCATGCTGCGGCTGCAGGGCGAGCGGCTGGCCGACATCGTGCTCGCCGAGCCCGAGCGCGAGCCCGAACCGGTGACCTCGCCGGCGCGCGAGGCGCTGGCGCGCATCGAGCTGCAGGGCGTGCGCTTCCGCTACTCCGACACCGAACCCGAGGTGCTTCGCGGCGTGAACCTGACGATCGAGCCGGGCGAGTCGCTGGCCATCGTCGGGCCGTCGGGCGGCGGCAAGACCACGCTGCTCAAGCTGATGGTGGGCATCCACGCGCCGACCGCCGGCGACATCCGCGTCGGCGGCAGGCCGCTGGCGCAGCTGGGTCTGGCGCGCTGGCGCACGATGATCGGCACGGTGATGCAGGACGACCAGCTGTTCGCCGGCTCGATCGCCGACAACATTTGCTTCTTCGACGCCGAGCCCGACTTCGCGTGGATCGAGGAGTGCGCGCGGCTGGCTGCCGTCGACGACGAAATCGAGTCGATGCCGATGGGGTACCACACGCTGGTCGGCGACATGGGTGCGAGCATCTCGGGCGGGCAGAAGCAGCGCATCCTGCTCGCGCGTGCGCTGTACAAGCGCCCGCAGGTGCTGCTGCTCGACGAGGCGACCAGCGCGCTCGACGTCGAGCACGAACGCCGCGTCAACCAGGCGATCCGCCAGCTCGAGCTGACGCGCATCGTCGTCGCGCACCGGCCGGAGACGATCGCCAGTGCGGCGCGCGTGATCGTGCTCAGCGACGGCCGGGTGTCGCAGGACCTGCGCTCGGTGCCCACGGGCCGCAGCCTGTAGGCGGCGCGGCCGGGCGGGTCAGCCGCTCGAGCCGCGCGAGGGTGCGCATCGCTTCGTCGGCATCGCGCCCGCACATCGACGGCGCCGGGCGCAGCGAGACGCACACGGCGGGCCGGCGCGGGTCGCCGAACAGCGCGCAGCGCAGGTCGGGGTGCAACTGCACGCAGCGCACGCCGGCGGGCTTGCCGCCGGGCATGCCGGGGATCGGCGTCGAGATCGACGGCGCGATGCAGCAGGCGGCACAGGCGGGGCGGCAGTCCATGACGCGATTGTCGCCACACCGAAGGGCGGTCGATGCCGGGCCAAGGATCAGATAGTCTTTGTCTATTGATTTTCATGAGCTAAGTTGCATAATAACGAGAGGCATTCGCATTGGAGATCACCCGTGATCAAATCGGCAAGCTTCGGCGTCGTCCATCTCGGCATTGCTTTCGGCGTCAGCTATGCGCTGACCGGCGACATCGCGGTCGCCGGCGCGATCACGCTGGTCGAGCCGCTGGTCAACACCGTCGCGCACTACCTGTTCGACCGCTGGTGGGGGCATCCGGCGTGGCGGCGGCTGCTGCAGCGGCTGCGCGGCGTCGCCCCGGCGCCTTGCGGGGCCGCCGCCTAGAATTGCGGCCCTGACATCCGGCGCGCGGCCGAGGCGCGCGACGCACCGTGCTGCATCCGAAGGAGTTCGACGTCATCGTCGTCGGCGGTGGCCATGCCGGCACCGAAGCCGCGCTCGCCGCGGCGCGCATGGGTTGCGCGACGCTGCTGCTGACGCACAACATCGAGACGCTGGGGCAGATGAGCTGCAACCCCAGCATCGGCGGCATCGGCAAGGGCCACCTGGTCAAGGAAGTCGACGCGCTCGGCGGCGCGATGGCGCTGGCCACCGACGAGGCGGGCATCCAGTTCCGCATCCTCAATTCGAGCAAGGGCCCGGCGGTGCGCGCGACGCGCGCGCAGGCCGACCGGGTGCTGTACCGGGCGGCGATCCGTCGCCGCCTCGAAAACCAGCCGAACCTGTGGCTGTTCCAGCAGGCGGTCGACGACCTGATGCTCGAAGGCGATCGCGTCGTCGGCGCGGTGACGCAGATCGGCCTGCGCTTCCGCGCCCGCGCCGTGGTGTTGACGGCCGGCACCTTCCTCGACGGGCGCATTCACGTCGGGCTGCAGAACTACGCCGCCGGGCGCGCCGGCGATCCGCCGGCGGTGAGCCTGTCGGCGCGGCTGAAGGAGTTGAACCTGCCTCAGGGCCGCCTGAAGACCGGGACGCCGCCACGCATCGACGGCCGCAGTATCGACTTCGCCCGGCTGACCGAGCAGCCGGGCGACGCGGGGCCGGTGGTGTTCAGCTTCGTCGGCGACGTGGCGATGCACCCGCGACAGGTGCCGTGCTGGATCACACACACGAACGAGCGCACCCACGAGGTCATCCGCAGCGGCTTCGACCGCAGCCCGATGTTCACCGGTCGCATCGAAGGCGTCGGTCCACGCTACTGCCCAAGCATCGAGGACAAGATCCACCGCTTCGCCGACAAGGACAGCCACCAGATCTTCCTCGAGCCCGAGGGGCTGACGACGAACGAGTTCTACCCGAACGGCATCTCGACCTCGCTGCCGTTCGACGTGCAGCTGGCCGCGGTGCAGTCGATGCCCGGGCTCGAGCAGGCGCACATCCTGCGACCGGGGTACGCGATCGAGTACGACTACTTCGACCCGCGCGCGCTGCGGTCGAACTTCGAGACGCGGGCGATCGGCGGCCTGTTCTTCGCCGGTCAGATCAACGGCACCACCGGCTACGAGGAGGCGGCCGCGCAGGGGCTGTTCGCCGGCGCGAACGCGGCGCTGCAGGTGCTCGGGAGCGATCCCTGGGTGCCCGGGCGTGACGAAGCCTACCTCGGTGTGCTCGTCGACGACCTGATCACGCGCGGCGTCAGCGAGCCGTACCGCATGTTCACGAGCCGCGCCGAGTACCGGCTGCAGCTGCGCGAGGACAACGCCGACCTGCGCCTGACCGAAACCGGACGCCGGCTCGGGCTGGTCGACGACGCGCGCTGGGAGCGCTTCGCACGCAAACGCGACGCGATCGCGCGCGAGTCCGAGCGACTGAAATCGACCTGGGTGCATCCCGGCGTCGTCGACGCCGCCGCCGCGGCGCGGCTGCTGGGCAAGGCGATCGAGCGCGAGTACGCGCTGGCCGACCTGCTGCGCCGCCCGGGGGTCGGCTACGACGCGGTGTGTGCGCTGCACGCCCATGCACTGGCGACGCGTGGCGACACCGGCGGCGCGGTTTCACGTGAAACACTGCGCGCCGAGCTGGGCGACGCGCTGGCCGACGCGGTCATCGAGCAGGTCGAGATCGCAACCAGGTACGCCGGCTACATCGACAAGCAGCACGACGAGGTCGCGCGCGCGGCCCACTACGAGCACCTCAAGTTGCCGCCGGACCTGGACTACGACGACGTGGGTGCGCTGTCGCACGAGGTGCGACAGAAGCTGAACCGCCACCGACCAGAGACCCTGGGCCAGGCGTCGCGCATCTCCGGCGTCACGCCGGCGGCGCTGTCGCTGCTGCTGGTGCACCTGCGCAAAGGGCGCTGGAAGGGCGGGGCCGTGCACGAGGACGCCGGCGGGGCGTCGCACGACGCCGCTGCGTGACATGACCGGCCTCGTGACGCCTCCGGTGCCAGTGTCCCGTGCCGGCGCCGCAGGCACGGCGGGGAAGTCGCAGCGGCAGCCCGCGCCGAAGCGTGCACCGTCCGCCGGCTGCGGATGGCGCGTCGCCACCGTGGACCCCTGAAGTGCACGCCACGCTCGATGCGGCCGGCGTGAGCGCGGTGGCCGATGCGATCGGCATCGGCGCGACGTCGCGTCAGGTCGATGCGCTGGTGGCGTTCGGCCAGTTGCTGCTGCGTTGGAACCGGACCTACAACCTGACGGCGCATCGCGATCCGGACCAGGTGCTGACGCACCACCTCGCCGACTGCCTGGCTGCGGTGCCACCGCTGCAGCGCCACCTCGCGGCCGCCGGAGTCCCCGAGCCGACGCTGCTCGACGTCGGCAGCGGCGGCGGCTTGCCGGGGTTGGTGTGGGCGCTGATGCTGCCGGCGCTGCGCGTGCACTGCGTCGACGCCGTCGGCAAGAAGGCGGCCTTCGTCCGCCAAGCGGCCGGCGAACTGGGGCTGCCGAACCTGGTGGCATCGCACGCACGTGTCGAGCACGTCGACGGGCGCTATGACCTCGTCGCCAGCCGCGCCTTTGCGACGCTCGCCGACTTCGTGACGCTGACGCGCGACCGGCTTGCGCCGGCCGGCGTGTGGATCGCGATGAAGGGGCGCGAGCCGTCCGACGAGATCGCCGCACTGCCCGAGGACGTCGAGGTGTTTCACGTGGAACCGCTGTCGGTGCCGGGCCTGGGCGCCGATCGCTGCCTCGTCTGGCTGCGCCGGCGCTAGAAACGTCCGACGTCCCGCGGTCGACACGGGGAACTGCGATACCCTCGCGCCTGTCGCCGGCGCCGACCGGCGCGGCGGCCTCGCGCGGCGCGCGGCCCGGCACCGAACAGAACTCAGCGAGAGGGTGCGCCACGCGATGGCCAAGATCTTCTGCATCGCCAACCAGAAGGGCGGCGTCGGCAAGACCACGACCACGGTCAACCTCGCCGCCGGGCTTGCCCGCATCGGCCAGCGCGTGCTGGTGGTCGACCTCGACCCGCAGGGCAACGCGACGATGGGCTCGGGCGTCGACAAGCGCACGCTCGAAGCCAGCGTCTACGACGTGCTGCTGGAGTCGGCGACCGTCGCCGACGTGCGCCGGCGCGCCGACAAGGGAGGCTACGACCTGCTGCCGGCCAACCGCGAGCTCGCCGGCGCCGAGGTCGAGCTCGTCGGGCTCGAACGGCGCAACGAGCGCCTGCGCGGCGCGCTGGCCGCCGTCGCCGACGACTACGACTTCGTCCTGATCGACTGCCCGCCCAGCCTGAACCTGCTGACGCTCAACGGCCTGGTCAGCGCGCACGGCGTCATCGTGCCGATGCAGTGCGAGTACTTCGCGCTCGAGGGCCTGTCGGACCTGGTCAACACGATCCGTCAGGTGCACGCCAACCTGAACCGCGACCTGCAGATCATCGGCCTGCTGCGCGTGATGTTCGACCCGCGCATCACGCTGCAGCAGCAGGTCAGCGAGCAACTCAAGGGCCACTTCGGCGCCAAGGTGTTCGACACCGTGATCCCGCGCAACGTGCGGCTGGCCGAGGCGCCCAGCTACGGCCAGCCCGGCGTGGTGTTCGACCCGGCCGCCAAGGGCGCGCAGGCCTACCTCGAGTTCGCGCGCGAGATGGTGCAGCGCATCGCGACGATGCGCTGAGCCGCGGTCGGCGCGTCGGGGGGCTACGCCAGGCCGAGGCCCTCGTCGATGCCCAGGTGCACGTTCATGCACTGCACCGCGGCGCCGCTCGCACCCTTGCCGAGGTTGTCCAGCCGCGCCACGAGCAGCGCCTGGTCGGCCGCGGCGAAGACGAACAGGTCGACGCGATTGCTGTCGTTGCAGCCCTGCACGTCGAAGAACCCGTCCTCGAGCGTGGCCGGGTCGGACAGCGGCATCACGCGCACGAAGCGTTCGCCGGCGTACCGCGCGCGCAGGGCGGCGTGCAGCGCGACGCCGTCGACGCCACCCGCCAGCTGCGTGTAATGCAAGGGCACACTTACCGCCAGACCCTTGTAGAACGGGCCGACGATCGGCAGGAACAGCGGGCGCGCGTGCAGCCCGGTGTGCGCGACCATCTCGGGGATGTGCTTGTGCGCCAACGACAGCGCGTACGGCCGCGGCGCCTGCAGGCGCGCGTCGCCGCCGGCGGCGTACTGCTCGATCATCTTCTTGCCGCCACCCGAGAAGCCGGTGATCGACGTGGCCGACACCGGCAACGACGCCGGAACCAGCCCAGCGTCGACCAACGGGCGCAGCAGCAGGATGAACGCGCTGGCGTGGCAGCCCGGGTTGGCGATGCGCTTGCCGGCGCGCAGCCGCTCGCGCTGGCCCGGGGCCAGTTCGGGCAGGCCGAACACCCAGTCGGCGGCGGTGCGGTGCGCGGTGCTGGCGTCGATCAGGCAGGTACGCGGGTTGGTCACCAGCGCGGCGGCTTCGCGCGCAGCGGCATCGGGCAGGCACAGGAACGCGACGTCGCAGGCGTTGAGCAGGCGCGCGCGTTCGGCGCTGTCCTTGCGCCGGTCGGGATCGATCTTCAGCACCTCGACGTCGCCGCGCGCCGCGAGCAGTTCGTGGATGCGCAGCCCGGTCGTGCCCTCCTGGCCGTCGACGAACACGACATGGGTCATCACGGGCTCCCGCGCGGCACCGCTGCCGCCGATGGGATCGAGCATAAGCGAAGCATGTATCCGGCGTGCGTCGGCGGCCGGCGCGCCGGCATCCCCGACAATCGGCGCATGGCGACGAAAAAACCCAAGGGGCTCGGGCTGGGGCTCGAGGCGCTGCTCGGCCCGAAGGTCGGCGACAACGTCGCGGCCGCCGACGCGCCGACGACGCTGCGGGTCTCGCAGCTGCAGCCGGGCAGGTACCAGCCGCGCACCCGCATGGACGAGGGCGCGCTGTACGAGCTGGCCGAGAGCATCCGCAGCCAGGGCGTGATGCAGCCGATCCTCGTGCGTCCGGTGGGCGCGAAGGGCTACGAGATCATCGCCGGCGAACGGCGTTTCCGCGCCGCGCAGCTCGCCGGGCTCGACGAGGTGCCCGTGCTCGTGAAGGACGTGGGCGACGAGTCGGCCGCGGTGATGGCGCTGATCGAGAACATGCAGCGCGAGGACCTGAATCCGCTCGAGCAGGCGCAGGGGCTGCAGCGCCTGGTCGGCGAGTTCGGTCTGACGCACGAGCAGGCGGCGCAGGCCGTGGGGCGCTCGCGCAGCGCGGCGACCAACCTGCTGCGCCTGCTCAACCTGAGCGCGCCGGTGCAGCAGATGCTGCTCGCCGGCGACCTCGAGATGGGGCACGCCCGCGCGCTGCTCGCGCTCGACGGCGCGCAGCAAATCCTCGCGGCGAACCAGGTGACGGCGAAGAAGCTGTCGGTGCGCGAGGCCGAGAGGCTGGTCGCGCGCGCGCAGTCCGGCGGCGCCACCGCGCGCCGCGCCGCGCGCGCCGCGGCCGACAAGCCGCGCGACATCGTGCGCCTCGAGGAGCAACTCGCCGACGCGCTCACCGCGCCGGTCGAGATCCGCCTGCAGCGCAAGGGCAAGGGCGGCCAGGCCGGCGAGCTGGCGATCCGCTTCGGCTCGCTCGACGAACTGGGCGCGCTGCTCGAGCGGCTCGGCGTGCGCGAGACCTGACCACGCCGCGCCAGGCTGCCGTGAACCCGCGCCACCTGACGCTGCGCCAATTCCGCTACTTCATCGCGGTGGCCGAGAGCGGGTCGGTGGCCGCCGCGTCGCGCATGCTCGCGATCGCGCAGAGCGCGGTCACCAAGGCGATGCAGGAACTCGAGGACGCGCTGGGCACCCGCCTGTTCGAGCGCACGTCGAAGGGCATCGTGCTGACGCCTCAGGGGCACCGCTTCCTGGTCGGCGCGCGGCGCGTGATCGGTGCGGTGGCCGACGCGACGCGGCTGCAGGGCGACGAGGCCGCCGAGACGCTCAGCGGCGTGCTGTCGATCGGCGTGACCTCGCTGGTCGCCGGCTACTACCTCAGCGAGCTGCTGCGCCGTTTCCGCCGCAACTGCCCGGCCGTCGAGGTGTTCATCACCGAGGAGTCACCGCGTTTCCTCGAGCACCTGCTGATCAACGGTGAGCTCGACTGCGCGATCATGGTCAGCAACGTGCTCGGCGAGCCGCAGGCGCTGGTCACCGAGACGCTGACGCGCAGCCCCAATCGCGTCTGGCTGGCGTCGAACCACGCGCTGGCCGGGCGCGACGAGCTGACGCTGGCCGAGTGCGCGCAGCACGACCAGATCGTGCTCGAGGCCGACCGCGTCGACGACCTGATGCGCGCGGTGTGGGCGCGCCACCAGCTGAAGACGCGCACCATCCTGCGCACCTCGTCGCTGGAGGCGGTGCGATCGCTGGTCGGCGCCGGGATCGGGCTGGCGGTGCTGCCCGACTTCCTGTACCGGCCGTGGACGCTCGACGCCGAACACGTCGACGTGCGGCGGCTGCGCGACGACGTGCCGACCGTCGACGTCGGGCTGGTCTGGCGTCGCGGCTCGGGGCTGACGCCGGTGGCCGCCGAATTCATCGACGTCGCGCGCGAACCCGTGGCCGGGCGCGCGCGACGCGGCCCGGCCTGACCGCGGCGATCAGCGTGCCGCGGCGACCGGCTCGCCGATGTCTTGCCCCGCGGCGGGCGCGTCGGTGGCGACGACGGCGGCGTCGGTGCGCTCGAGCCACTGCTGCAGCGCCGGCGGGAACGCCTCGCCGGACGCGGCGCGCCAGCGCCGGCGCGCGAGTCGGCCGACCATGCGCAGCTGCCAGGCGGCTTCGTCGGCGAGCAGCGCCAGTTCGAGCGCGTCGCCCCCGTCGCCGCCGACCGCCTCGAGCATCTCGAGCTGGGGCGGGGCCACACCGGCATCGGCCATGCTGCGCAGCACCTCGCCGCAGCGATCGCTCACTTCGGCAATGGTGCGGCGACGTTCGGCGGTGAACAGCGCCGCGTCGGCGAGCTCGGCCGGCCACTCGCCGAGCGCCGCCTGCAGCGCGCACAGGCGCTCGATCGACGCGGCACGCGGCGGCGCGCCGCCGTCGGCGCCGCGGCCGCCGAGCAGCCGGTGCAGACGCTGCACCAGCGCCGTGTCGTAGCGTCCGCGGTTCAGGCGCAGCTGCAGCGACAGTCGCGCCTCGAAGCGCGCCGACGGCAGGGCATGACGCGCCGACACCAGTTCGGCGAGCGCGACGATGCGCCCCCACGGGCCAATCGCGTCGCCGGCCAGGTGGCGCGGGTAGCCCGACCCATCGAGCGCCTCGTGGTGCTCGAGCACGGCGCGCACCACGTCGTGCGGGAACTCGTGGTGGCGCTCGAGCAGCATCGCCGACACCAGCGGGTGCGCGTACAGCTGCCGCCGCTGTTCGCGCTGCAGCGGCACCGCGGGCTGCAGCAGCACCGGGTCGACGTGCAGCATGCCCAGGTCGTGCAGCAGTCCGGCCGCAGCCAGTTGCGCCAGCTCGTGCCGCGTGACCAGTGCCTCGTCGCCGAGCCAGGCCGCCGTCAGCGCGCAGGCCAGCGCGTGCTCGAACTGCGCCGGATGCAGCTCGAGCAGCAGGGTCAGCTGCAGTGCGATCGGCGGCGGCAGCGGCACCGAGTCGAGCGCCGCCAGCAGGCGGTCGCGGCGGATCGCCGGCGCGAGCATGCGCGCGAACAGCGGCTGGCGTTCGGCCAGCGCCAGCGCGCGCTCGCGCAGCAGCGCCGCGTTGACGCCAGGCTCGGCGCGCACCGAATCCTCGATCGGCGCGGCCAGCGGGTGCTGCATCAGCCGCTCGTACAGCCGCTCGTCGACGGTGACACCGGCGTCGATGACCTTGACGCCCCGCGTGTTGTAGATGGCGCTCGCGACGACCACCGGCCGGCGCCGGCCGAGCTCGGTGACGGCGCGGGTCAGGTGCTGCCGGTCGGCGCGGGCATCGGCCATGCGACGGCTTGTAACACCGCCGACGGTCGCCGCGAGCGGCCGCCGCACCGCGCGCCGGTGCGGCGCGTCAGCTCTGCACGTTCGGCGTCGCGTGCGCGGCACGCGGCGCTCGCTGCAGCTGCAACGGCAGCGCCGGCGCGAGGCCGTCCTTGGGTTGACCGGCGTAGAAGCGCACATGCGGCAGGGGAATCTCGATGCCTGCATGGTCGAAGGCGTGTTTCAGCCGGCGCAGGTACTCGCGCCTGACGCCCCACTGGTCGGCCGGCTGGCACTTGATTCGGCAGCGGATCACGACCGCCGAGTCGGCCCACTGGTCGACGCCGGCGATCTCCAGGTCGTCGAGGATGCGCGGCGCGAACGCAGCGTCGGCGCGCAGTTCGGTGGCGACCTCGCGCATCACCGCCATCACCTGGTCGGTGTTCTCGCGGTACGCGACGCGCACGTCGAGCACGGCGTTGGCATAGCCGCGTGTGAGGTTGATGACCGTCGTGATCTGGCCGTTGGGCACGAAGTGCACGCGGCCGTCGTAGTCGCGCAGCTGCACGTAGCGCAGCGTGACCACCTCGACGGAGCCGGCGTGGCCACCACCGAGGTCGACGATGTCCCCCTGGCGGATCTGGTCCTCGACGAGGATCGAGAAGCCGGTGAAGTAGTCGCGCACCAGGCTCTGCGCGCCGAAGCCCACTGCCACGCCGACGACGCCGGCGGCGCCGAGGATCGGGGCCACCGACACGCCGAGTTCGCCGAGCACCAGCATGCCGGCGATCAGCGAGACGACCACGGTCACCAGGTAGCGGAACACGCGGGCGATCGTCTCGGCACGCTTCAACGCCTCGCGGTCGTCGAGGCGGCTGGCCACGCGGTCGCGGAACGCGCGGATTGTGCGGCGCAGCAGCGCGACGACGATCCACGCGGCGACCAGGATCACCGTGATGCGCAGTGCCGCGGCGGTCGCGCTGCCCATGCCGGTCCACAGGCGCTCGAGGGCTTGCAGCAGGTTCTCGTTGTTCATGCGGGAGGGTCCTCCGTGAGGGTTTGCAGGAATTCGCGCTGCCATCGGTGCACGTCGTGCGTGCGGATCTGCGCCAGCAGCCGGGCGTGGCGCGCGCGGCGCTCGTCGATCGGCATGCGCAGCGCGTGCTGGATCGCGTCGGCCGTGCCCTGCGTGTCGTACGGGTTGACGAGCAGTGCGTGCTCGCCCAGCCGCTCGGCGGCGCCGGCGAAACGCGACAGCACGAGCACGCCGGGGTCGGCCGGGTCCTGCGCCGCGACGAACTCCTTGGCCACCAGGTTCATGCCGTCGCGCAGCGGCGTGACCAGCCCGACGCGCGCGGCGCGGTACAGCCCGGGCAGGCGACGCCGCGCGACGGTGCGGTGGATGTAGCGCACCGGCATCCAGTCGAGTTCTCCGTACTCGCCGTTGATCGCGCCGCACAACCCCTCGAGCTCGCGACGGATGTCGGCGTAGGCGTGCACGTCCTCGCGCGACGGCGAAGCGACCTGGATCAGCGTCGCGCTGTTGCGGTTCTCGGGGTAACGCTCGAGCAGGCGCTGGAACGCGCGCACGCGCTGCGGCAGGCCCTTCGAGTAGTCGAGCCGGTCGACGCCCACCAGCAGCTGGCGTTTGGCGTACTGCTCGCGCATCGTCGCCAGTGTGTCCTGCGCGTCGCGGCCGGCGAGCAGCGACTCGAACTCGTCGACGTCGATGCCGATGGGGAACGCGCGCGCGCGCACGCTGCGCCCGAACGCGTGGAACAGGTCGTCGCGCCGCTGCTCGGCACGGCCCTCGTTGCGCACGTAGCGTGCGAAGTGCTCGACGTCGGCCTGCGCCTGGAAGCCGAGCAGGTCGTGGGCGAACAGCGAGCGCATCAGCCACTCGTGCTGCGGAATCGCCGCGAGGATCAGCGGCGGCGGCAGCGGGATGTGCAGGAAGAACCCGATGCGGTGCGTGCTGCCCATCGCGCGCAACTCGGCGGCCAGCGGGATCAGGTGGTAGTCGTGCACCCAGACCACGTCGTCGGGGCGCAGCAGCGGCATCAGCTTGCGCGCGAACATGCGGTTCACGCGGCGGTAGCCCTCGATGCTGCCGGCGTCGAAGTCGGCCAGGTCGAGGCGGTAGTGGAACACCGGCCACAGCACGCCGTTGCTGTAGCCGAGGTAGTACGCGTCGTGGTCGTCCCGGCTGAGGTCGACGGTGGCCAGCGTCACGTCGCCGGCGCGCTGCACCTGCAGCGCGGCCTCGCCCGGCGTGCCGCCGGCGTCGCGCTCGGTGACCGCGCCGCTGGTGCCGAACCACAGCCCGCCGGACTGGTTCAGCGCCTCGGCCAGCGCGACGGCCAGCCCGCCGGCCGCGGTCCTGCGCGGGTCGGCGACGCGGTTGGAAACGACGACGAGTCGGGGCATGGTCTCACTCCTTCGCGGGGCGGGGTCGGCCGCGTTCGACGCGCGGCACGGGGGTCACGGCGCCAGCGCGGCGACCGCGGCGCGCAGCCAGCCGTGCAGCGCCGCCGGGTCGGCCAAGCGGTGCGGGGCGAGCGTGTCGCCGTCGCCGACCTTGACTGCAACGCCGCCGAGCGCGAGCACCGCCTCGAAGGCCGACTCGTCGGTGACGTCGTCGCCGAAGAACCAGGGGCGCCGGTGGCGAAACGGCCGCTCGCCGAGGAACGCGCGCACCGCGTGTCCCTTGCCGGCGTGCCGGGGCTTGAGTTCGACGACCATCTTGCCGCGCTGCAGCGCCATGCCTTCGACCCGGCCCATGGCCACGCCCATCGCCGTCAGGCATTCGTCCTCGAGTTGCGGCGCCTGGCGGTAGTGCAGAGCGAGCGCGCCGGGTTTGCGCTCGAGGCGCAGTGCAGGCTGGCGTTCGCACAGCACCTGCAGCACCGCGAGGGCCGGCGCGAGGTCGGGCACCGCGAGCCGGCGCCACTGTCCGTCGGCGCCACGACGCTCGGCGCCGTGCACCCCGGCGGCCGGCAGCCTCAGCGGTTGCAGGTGGGCATCGAGTTCGCCGATCGGGCGGCCGGAGACGATCGCGACGGCACCCGCCAAGGGGGCGGCAAGGCGCGCGAGCAGATCCGGCAAACCGTCGGCCACGCGCACGCTGTCGGGGGTCGGGGCGAGGTCGGCGAGGGTGCCGTCGAAGTCGAAGAACAGGGCGCAGCCGGCGTGCGGCAGCGGAAGGGGCCGCATGGCCGCACCTTAACGGCTGCGAGCTCGCGCGGCCCGATCGGCGCGCAAAGTCTCACCCGTCGGGTGAGACTTTGCGCTGGCGGCGCCGGCCCGGGCGACGCGATGCTCATCACGCGAAAGCCGCTGAAGGCGCAAGTATGCGCCCACATCACCACCGAAGGGCGGTGACCTCCAGGGCCGCGACTCGAGTCAACCGAACGGGCGCCGGAGATCGTTCGCCGGCACCCACCTCGAGGGTGCGAACGGGTCTACAGCTTGACCATCACGTGCCGCGCCACGGTGTAGTCCTCGAGCGCGTACATGCTCATGTCCTTGCCGTACCCGCTGCTCTTCAGGCCGCCGTGCGGCATCTCGTTGACGAGCATGAAGTGCGTGTTGATCCAGGTACAGCCGTACTGCAACTTCTTCGCGACGCGCATCGCGCGGCCCACGTCCTGCGTCCACACCGACGACGCCAGCCCGTAATCGCTGTCATTGGCCCAGGCGATGGCCTGCTCGGCGTCGGTGAAGCGCGTCACGCTGACCACCGGCCCGAACACCTCGCGCTTGACGATCTCGTCGTCCTGCCTCGCGCCGGCGATCACCGTGGGCTCGTAGAAGAAGCCGGCGCCGGCGCGCACCTTTCCGCCGGTCGTCACCTCCATGTGACCGGCCATCATCGCGCGCTCGACGAAGCTGGCGACGCGGTTGCGCTGGCGATCGCTGATCAGCGGGCCGATCTCGGCGTCGGCGTCGTCCTGCAGGCCCATGCGGATGCCCTTGACCGCGCTCGACAGGTCGGCCACCAGTCTGTCGTGGATCTTCGCTCCGGCGTAGACACGGCACGCGGCGGTGCAGTCCTGGCCGGCGTTGTAGTAGCCGAACGTGCGCAGGCCCTCGACGACGGCGTCGAGGTCGGCGTCGTCGAACACGATCACCGGCGCCTTGCCGCCGAGTTCGAGGTGCGTGCGCTTGAGCGTGCCGCTGGCGGCCTGCAGGATCTTGCGGCCGGTGGCGACGTCACCGGTCAGGCTGACCATCGCGACCTTCGGGTGCTCGACCAGCGGCTGGCCCACCGTCGCGCCGCGGCCGGCGATCACGTTGAGCACGCCCTTCGGGAGGATCTCGGCGGCGACCTGCGCGAGCAGCAGCGTCGTCAGCGGCGTCTGCTCGCTCGGCTTGATGACCACCGTGTTGCCGGCGGCCAGTGCCGGTGCCGTCTTCCACGCCGCCATCATCAGCGGGTAGTTCCACGGCGCGATCGAGCCGACGACGCCGACCGGATCGCGCCGGATCATGCTGGTGTGGCCGGCCAGGTACTCGTTGGCCACCGTGCCGCTGACGCAGCGCGCGGCGCCGGCGAAGTAGCGCAGGCAGTCGGCGATGGCCGGGATCTCGTCGCCGAGCGCGCGCGCGTAAGGCTTGCCGCAGTTCAGGCTCTCGAGCCGCGCGAACTCCTCGGCGCGCGCCTCGATCGCGTCGGCGAGCCTGAGCAGCAGCCGCGAACGCTCCATCGGCGTCGTCTCGCTCCAGGCGTCGAACGCGCGGTGCGCAGCCGACACCGCCTTGTGCACCTGCTCGGTCGACGCTTCGGGCACGGCGACCAGCACCTCGCCGGTCGAGGGGTTGAGCACCTTCTCGGCTTCGCCTTCGCCGGCGACGAAGGCGCCGTCGATGAACAGGTCGGTGGGCAGGGCAACGGCGGGCATGGTGCTCTCCTAGCGGTGGGACGGCTCGTCGGAACGGGTCAGCGTGTAGGCGGCGACGATGGGGATGAACGTCAGCGCGATGATCACCACGGCCACCACGTTGGTCACCGGGCGCTGGCGCGGGCGGATCAGCTCCTGCAGCATCCAGATCGGCAGCGTGGTCTGCTGGCCGGCGGTGAAGGTGGTCACGATGACCTCGTCGAAGCTCAGTGCGAACGCGAGCAGCCCGCCGGCGAGCAACGCCGAACCGAGCTGCGGCGCGATCACGTAACGCAGCGTCTGGAACGCGTCGGCGCCGAGGTCCATCGATGCCTCGATCAGGTTCGGGTTCAGCCGCCGCAGCCGCGCCACCGCGTTGTTGAACACGACCACCACGCAGAACGTCGCGTGACCGATCACGATGGTCCAGAAGCTGAACGGGATCTCGAGCGTGTGGTAGGCGCTGCGCAGCGCGATGCCGGTGATGATGCCGGGCAGCGCGATCGGCAGGATGAACAGCAGCGAGATCGCGTCGCGGCCGAAGAAGCGCGTGCGCGCGAGCGCCCCCGCGGCGAGGGACCCCAGCACCAGCGCGACCAGCGTCGACACCGCGGCGACCTGCATCGACAGCGTGATGGCCGCCCACACGTCCTCGCGCTGCCAGGCCACCGCAAACCACTGCGTCGTCAGCGCCGGCGGCGGGAACACGTAGCTCTTGTCCTCGGCGCTGAACGCGTACAGCACGATCAGCGCCAGCGGCACGTGCAGGAACGCGAGCACCGCCCCCGCGGCGATCTTCAGGCCCCAGGGCGCCTTGTCGCCCCTCATCGCGAAGCTCCGACGCAGTCAAGCGGCCGCCGCGGATGCGGCTGCGCCGGTCCGCCGGCGGCGCCCCCCTGGGGGGGAAGCGCCGCAGGCGCCACGGGGGGGTGCCTAGAGCGCATCGAAGGCTCCCAGCCGCTTCGCGACCCAGAGGTAGACGCCGATGACGAAGATCGGCACCAGCGAAAACGCCGCCGCGAACGGGATGTTCCCGGCCACACCCTGCTGGCGATAGACGACCTGGCCGATGTACAGCGTGCTGTCGCCGATGACCTGCGGGATGATGTAGTCGCCCAGCGTCAGCGAGAACGTGAAGATCGATCCCGCCGCGACGCCCGGCATCGACAGCGGCGCGATGACCTTCCAGAACGTCGTCGACGGCGGCGCGCCGAGGTCGCCCGACGCCTCGATCAGCGACGCCGGGATGCGCTCGACCGAGGCCATGATCGGCAGCACCATGAAGGGCAGCCACATGTAGACGAAGACGACGAAGGTGCCCAGCGTCGAGAAGCTCAGGCTCGGTCCGCCGATGGCCGGCAGTGAGAGCAACGCGTCGATGACCCAGGTCGTGCCGGTCGCCTCGGCGACCCAGCTGATCGCGCCTTCCTTTGCCAGCAGCAGCTTCCACGCGTACAGCCGCACGAGGTAGCTCGACCACAGCGGCAGCATCACCAGGATGTAACACGCCGCCTTCCACGGGCCGGTCGCGTGGCGCGCCATCAGGTACGCCAGCGGGAAGCCGAGCGCGACGCAGGCGAGCGTGACGGCGACGGCCATCGCCACGGTGCGACGCATCACGTCGAGGTTCGCGGGGCTGGCGAGCTCGACGAAGTTCTTCAGCGTGAACTCGCGCACCACCTGCCCGGTGAAGTCGTCGAGACCGAAAAACGCGTTGGCCAGCAGCGCGAACAGGCTGCCCAGGTAGATCACGCCGAACCACAGCAGCGGCGGGGCCAGCAACGCGAGCAGCAGCAGCCCGCGGCGCGAGTACAGCAGGTCCGACAGACGGCGGCGCGCGCCGGCCGGCGGCGTCGACGCGATCGCCGCGCCCATGTTCACGCGCGCGAGCCCTGCAGCGGATGCACCGCGTGCGCGTCCCAGTGCAGGTGCACGGTGGCGCCGGCCTCGGGCGCACGCCGTCCGGGCGCCTCGGGAAGGTCGGCCTGCAGCGTGCAGCCGTCGAGTGCGACGCGCAAGCGGGTGAAGGCGCCGAAGTACTGGACCTCGGTGACGGTGCCACCCGCGCGTGCACCGGCGGCGTCGCCGACGCGGATGCGTTCCGGGCGCAGCATCGCCGCCGCGTGCCCCGTCAGACGCTGCGCGGCGTCACCGTCGAGCACGTTGGCCGCACCGACGAACTGCGCGACGAAGCGCGTCGCCGGCGCGTCGTAGACCTGTTGCGGCGTGCCGACCTGCTCGAGGCGGCCGGCATGGAACACGCCGATGCGGTCGCTCATCGACAGCGCCTCGTGCTGGTCGTGCGTGATGAACAGGAACGTGATGCCCAGCCGGCGCTGCAACGCCTTGAGCTCGCTTTGCATCTGTTCGCGCAGCTTCAGGTCGAGCGCGCCCAGCGGTTCGTCGAGCAGCAGCACCTGCGGCTGGTTGATCAGCGCGCGCGCCAGCGCCACGCGCTGGCGCTGCCCGCCGGACAGCTGACCGGGGCGCCGGTCGCCGACGCCGGCGAGCTCGACCAGCGCGAGCAGCTCTTCGGCGCGCCGCTCACGCTCGGCCTTCGGCACCTTGCGCACCATCAACGAGTACGCGACGTTGTCGCGGATGTTCATATGCGGGAACAGCGCATAGTCCTGGAACACGGTGTTCACCGGCCGCGCGTACGGTGGGCGCTGCGTGACGTCCTCGCCGCCGATCAGGATGCGCCCCGCGGTCGGCAGCGTGAAGCCGCCGATCATGCGCAGGCACGTGGTCTTGCCCGAGCCCGATGGCCCGAGCAGCGTGAAGAACTCGCCGGCCTCGATCGTCAGGTCGACACCGTCGACGGCGCGCACGGCCGCCGCGCCGTGGCCGAAGACGCACGACACGCGCTCGAGCGTGACAGCGGTGGTCATGGGGATGCCGTCGGGATGTGGTGTGCACGCCGACGCCGCGGAACCGGCCGGGCCGGTCCGCTGGCGTCACCCCCACGAGGGGGGGCGGCGTCAGCCGCTGCGGGGGTGGGCCGTCACCTGCCGCCGAGGATGGCGATGTAGTCGGTGACCCAGCGGTGGTAGGGCACGCAGCCGGCGCTGTGCGACTTGCACTGACTCACCGGGGTGCGCCAGAAGCTGATCTTGTCGAACGCGTCGTAGCCCTGCCTCGAGCAGCCGTCGTCACCGAGCAGCTTGTTGCCCTTGCACGCCGCCGGCACCGCGGGCACCGAGCCGAACCAGGCCGCCAGGTCGCCCTGCAGCTTCGGGTTCAGCGAGTGCTCGAGCCACAGGTAGGCGCAGTTCGGGTTCTTCGCGTCGACGTGCATCATCGTGCTGTCGGCCCAGCCGGTGGCGCCCTCGACCGGCACCACGGTGGCCACCGGGCGATTCTTCGACTTCAGGATGTTGGCCATGAACTGCCAGCTGCTCGACGCCACGACGCCCTCGTTGGTGAAGTCGTCGATCTGCACGAAGGCGTCGTGCCAGTACTTGCCCACGAGTTTGCGCTGGCCGCGCAGCAGCTCGAGGGCCGCCTTGTACTGGTCCTCGGTCAGTTCGTACGGGTCCTTGATGCCGAGCTCGGGGCGCTTCTTCATCAGGTACAGCGCCGCGTCGGCGATGTAGATCGGCCCGTCGAAGGCCTGCACGCGCCCCTTGTTGCTCTTGCCGTCGGGCAGCGTCTGCTCCTCGAAGACCACGCCCCAGCTGGTCGGCGGCTTGTCCTTGAAGACGTTGGTGTTGTACATCAGCACGTTCCAGCCCCACTGGTACGGCACGCCGTAGTGCGTGTTGCCCTCGTAGTGCCAGGGGGCCTTCTGCAGCCGCGGGTCGATGTGCTTGTAGCTCGGGATCAGGCCGACGTTGATCGGCTGCACCTTCTTGCCGCGGATCAGCCGCGTACTCGCGTCGCCCGACGCCGTGACGAGGTCGAAGCCGCCCTCGTTCATCAGCGCGACCATCTCGTCCGACGTGCCGGCGGTCTTCACGTTGACCTTGCAGCCGGTCTTCTTCTCGAAGTCGGTGACCCAGTCGAAGTTCTTGTCGGTCGCGCCGCGCTCGATGTAGCCGGGCCAGGCGACGATGTCGACGCGGCCCTCGCCCTTGCCGAGCTTCTGCAGCGCGCCTTTCTGTGCCAGCGCCGGGGTGGCCAGCGCCACGGCAGCGGTCAGGGCCAGCCAGCGGATTGCACAAGGTCGATTCATGGATGCCTCCAAGGTTGTCGTCGCGGACGCTCGCAACGGTCGATCGTCGTCGGTCGGCGCACATCGCCACCGCTGCGCGACGTTAGCTGTCACCCCCGCCCATGTGAAATTCATTAATGCCGCGCCAAGCTATCGCATGACGAGATAGCTAGGGTTTGTGCCCACTATTTCGCGAGCGCGGTGCGCCAAGTCGGTGCGCGAATCGCCCCGATCAGGGCGAAGTGGCCGTGCTGGTGCTGTCAGCCCAACGCCGGGGCGCCGCGTTGAGGCTTCAGGGCGGCCCCGACTTGACGGCGGTGGGGCCGGCAGGGCATGGTCCTTGCTGGGAGTCGGGCAGGAACAGGCGCACAAAGTGCACGTTGCTCGCCCGATGCGGCGACGGCCGATCGACGAAGCTGGAGACGAGCGCACGCTGGACCGCACACGCTGAAGGCCGGAAAGCTCTGATGGCGCCTGGGCCCGTACAGCCGGGACTTCATCAGAACTTCCCAGACACGCGGGGCCGGGGATCGCCCGTGTGTCTTCCGAATCAGGAGGTCCGCATGGACGTGATCAGCCGGCTCAAGGATCGATACGAACGCTTGCGCGAGGAAGAACTCTCGCTCGAGGACTACCTCGCCGAGTGCAAGCGCAACCCGCTGGCCTACGCCACCGCCGCCGAGCGCATGCTGCAGGCGATCGGCGAGCCGCAGATGGTCGACACGCGCAACGACCCGCGCCTGTCTCGCATCTTCGCCAACAAGATCATCAAGATCTACCCGGCCTTCGCCGAGTTCTACGGCATGGAGGACTCGATCGAGCAGGTCGTGTCCTACTTCCGCCACGCGGCGCAGGGGCTGGAGGAGAAGAAGCAGATCCTCTACCTGCTCGGGCCGGTGGGTGGCGGCAAGAGCTCGATCGCCGAGCGCCTGAAGCAGCTGATGGAGCAGGTGCCGTTCTACGCGATCAAGGGGTCGCCGGTGAACGAGTCGCCGCTGGGCCTGTTCGACCCGGTCGAGGACGGGCCGATCCTGGACAAGGAGTACGGCATCCCGCCGCGCTACCTGAACCGCATCCTGTCGCCGTGGGCGGTCAAGCGGCTCGAGGAGTTCGGCGGCGACATCCGCAGGTTCCGCGTCGTCAAGCGGCACCCGTCGATCCTCAAGCAGATCGCGATCAGCAAGACCGAGCCGGGCGACGAGAACAACCAGGACATCAGCTCGCTGGTCGGCAAGGTCGACATCCGCAAGCTCGAGACCTACGCGCAGGACGACCCCGACGCCTACAGCTACTCGGGCGGGCTGTGCCTAGCCAACCAAGGCCTGCTCGAGTTCGTCGAGATGTTCAAGGCGCCGATCAAAGTGCTGCACCCGCTGCTGACCGCCACGCAGGAGGGCAACTTCAAGGGCACCGAGGGGTTCGGCGCGATCCCCTTCGACGGCGTGATCCTCGCGCACAGCAACGAAAGCGAGTGGAAGGCGTTCCGCAACAACAAGAACAACGAGGCCTTCCTCGACCGCATCTACATCGTCAAGGTGCCGTACTGCCTGCGTGTGTCGGAAGAGGTGAAGATCTACGACAAGCTGATCCGCCACTCGTCGCTGGCCGACGCCACCTGCGCGCCGGGCACGCTGAAGATGATGGCGCAGTTCTCGGTGCTCACGCGGCTGAAGGAGCCCGAGAACAGCTCGATCTTCAGCAAGATGCTGGTCTACGACGGCGACAACCTCAAGGACACCGACCCGCGCGCGAAGAGCATCCAGGAGTACCGCGACTACGCCGGCGTCGATGAAGGCATGAGCGGCGTGTCGACGCGTTTCGCGTTCAAGATCCTGTCGAAGGTGTTCAACTTCGACAGCCAGGAAGTCGCGGCCAACCCGGTGCACCTGATGTACGTGCTCGAGCAGCAGATCGAGCGCGAGCAGTTCCCGCCCGAGCTCGAGCAGAAGTACATCGGATTCATCAAGGAGCAGCTCGCGCCGCGCTACGCCGAGTTCATCGGCAAGGAGATCCAGACCGCCTACCTCGAGAGCTACTCCGAATACGGGCAGAACATCTTCGACCGCTACGTGACCTACGCCGACTACTGGATCCAGGACCACGAGTACCGCGACACCGACACCGGCGAGGTGTTCGACCGCGCGGCGCTGAACGCCGAGCTCGAGAAGATCGAGAAGCCCGCCGGCATCGCCAACCCGAAGGACTTCCGCAACGAGATCGTCAACTTCGTGCTGCGCGCGCGCGCCAGCAACCAGGGCAAGAACCCGAACTGGACCAGCTACGAGAAGCTGCGCACCGTGATCGAGAAGAAGATGTTCTCGAACACCGAGGAGCTGCTGCCGGTGATCAGCTTCAACGCCAAGGCCAGCGCCGACGAGGCCAAGAAGCACGAGGACTTCGTGACCCGCATGGTCGCCAAGGGCTACACGCCCAAGCAGGTGCGCCTGCTGTGCGAGTGGTACCTGCGTGTGAGGAAGAGTTCATGAACCCCCCCCGAAGGGGCCTTCGGCCGCCTCCCCCCCAGGGGGGCGCCGCCAGCGGCCCGGCGAAGCCGGTTCCGCGGCGGCGGCTCGGCTAGATCGCAGGACTGCAACCCATGGCGCTTCAATCAATCATCGACCGGCGGCTGGCGGGCAAGAACAAGTCGATCGGCAACCGCGAACGCTTCCTGCGCCGCTACAAGGACAAGATCCGCGAGGCGGTCAAGCGCGCGGTCGACGGGCGCGGCATCCGCGACATGGAGCGCGCCGAGGACATCTCGATCCCGAAGAAGGACCTCTCCGAACCGGTGTTCCACCACGGCCAGGGCGGCGTGCGCGAGACCGTGCACCCCGGCAACAAGGAGTACCTGAAGGGCGACCGCATCGAGCGCCCGAAGGGCGGCGGGGGCGGCGGCAGCGGCAAGGGGCAGGCCAGCGACTCGGGCGAGGGCGAGGACGACTTCGTCTTCACGCTGAGCAAGGAAGAGTTCATGCAGGTCTTCTTCGAGGACCTGGCGCTGCCGCACCTGGTGCGCACGCAGCTCGCCGAGACGCCGGAGTGGAAGTACCACCGCGCCGGCTTCACCAGCGACGGCACGCCGAACAACCTGCACGTGGTGCGCTCGATGCGCGGCGCGATCGGCCGGCGCATCGCGATCGGCTCGGGCGGCCGGCGCGAGTTGCGCGAGATGGAAGAGCGGCTCGCCGAGCTGCAGCGCTTCCCCGACGGCCGCGACGACGAGATCGCCGCGCTGAAGGCCGAGGTCGAGGCGCTGCGCAGCCGCCTGGCGCGCATTCCCTACCTCGACCCGATCGACCTGCGTTTCCGCAACCGCGTGCGCGTGCCGGTGCCGACCTCGAAGGCGGTGATGTTCTGCCTGATGGACGTCTCGGGGTCGATGGACGAGGCGCGCAAGGACCTGGCCAAGCGCTTCTTCATCCTGCTGTACCTGTTCCTGACCAAGCACTACGAGCGCATCGACATCGTCTTCATCCGCCACCACACGCAGGCGCAGGAAGTCGACGAGCAGAACTTCTTCCACGCCACCGAGACCGGGGGCACCGTGGTGTCGTCGGCGCTCGTGCTGATGGAGGAGATCATCCGCGCGCGCTACAGCCCGAGCGAGTGGAACATCTACGGGGCGCAGGCCAGCGACGGCGACAACTGGCACCACGACAGCGGCCGCTGCCGCGAGCTGCTGGCGCAGAAGATCCTGCCGCGCACCCGTTACTACGCCTACGTGCAGGTCGCCGAGGAAGAGCAGAACCTGTGGGAGGAGTACACCCAGCTGCTCGGCACGCACCCTCACTTCGCGATGCGCAAGGCCACCGAGGCGTCGCAGATCTACCCGGTCTTCCGCGACCTGTTCAAGAAGGAAGGAGCCGCCGCGGCATGAAGTACGCGCCCCGCCTGTCGCTCGATGCCCCGCTGCCGGCGCCGGCGCGGCCCGACGAGCCGCTGCCCGGCCCCAGCGACTGGTCCTTCGAGCTGATCGAGCGCTACCACGACGTCATCCGTCGCACCGCCGAGCGCTTCGGGCTGGACACCTACCCGAACCAGCTCGAGATCATCACCGCCGAGCAGATGATGGACGCCTATGCCAGCGTGGGCATGCCGGTCAACTACAGGCACTGGAGCTACGGCAAGGAGTTCATCGCCACCGAGAAGCAGTACCGCCGTGGCCACATGGGGCTGGCCTACGAGATCGTCATCAACTCGAATCCCTGCATCGCCTACCTGATGGAGGAGAACACGATGGCGATGCAGGCGCTGGTGATCGCGCACGCCGCCTACGGGCACAACAGCTTCTTCAAGGGCAACTACCTGTTCCGCATGTGGACCGACGCGTCGGCGATCATCGATTACCTGGTCTACGCGAAGAACTACGTCACGGAGTGCGAGGAGCGCCACGGGCTCGACGCCGTCGAGGAGTTCCTCGACTCGTGCCACGCACTGGCCAACCACGGCGTCGACCGCTACCGTCGCCCGCAGCGCAAGACGCTGGCGCAGGAGCTCGCCGAGCGCAAGGACCGCGAGGCCTACGCGCAGCAGCAGGTCAACGACCTGTGGCGCACGCTGCCGCGGCGCAGCGAGAAGGACGACGGCGCGCCCGAGACGCGGCGCTTCCCCGAGGAACCGCAGGAGAACCTGCTGTACTTCATCGAGAAGAACGCGCCACTGCTCGAACCCTGGCAGCGCGAGATCGTGCGCATCGTGCGCAAGATCTCGCAGTACTTCTATCCGCAGCGCCAGACGCAGGTCATGAACGAGGGGTGGGCCACGTTCTGGCACTACAGGCTGCTGAACACGATGTACGACGACGGCTTCCTGACCGACGGCGTGATGATCGAGTGGCTCAAGTCGCACACCAACGTGATCTACCAGCCGCCCGTGGGTCACCGCGCGTACTCGGGTCTGAACCCGTATGCGCTGGGCTTTGCGATGTACACCGACCTCAAGCGCATCTGCGAGGCGCCCACCGACGAGGACCGCCACTGGTTCCCCGACGTCGCCGGCAAGCCCTGGCTGCCGACGCTCGACCACGCGATGCGCAACTTCAAGGACGAGAGCTTCGTCGGCCAGTACCTCAGCCCCAAGCTGATGCGCGACTTCCGCCTGTTCGCGATCACCGACGACGAGGACGAGCCCGAGCTCGAGGTCAGCGCGATCCACGACGAGACGGGCTACCGCCGCGTGCGCGAGATGCTGTCGCGCCAGTACGACCTCGGCTCGCGCGAGCCGAACATCCAGGTGTGGAACGTCAACCTGCGCGGCGACCGCGCGCTGACGCTACGCCACCAGCAGCACAACGACCGTCCGCTGGCCGAGAGCGCGCACGAGGTGCTCAGGCACGTCGCGCGGTTGTGGGGCTTCCCGGTGCTGCTCGAGAGCGTCGACGGCCGCGGTGACGTGACCAAGCGCTGGTCGGTGACGCCGGCGGCCTGAGCGCGCCGCGGCGCGGCGGGGGCGCTGCGGTTCAACGCCCGGCGGCGTCGGCGCGGCACAGCTCCCAGACCCACGCCGGCGGCAGGTTGTGCCAGATCGTGCGCCGGCACCGCCACACCAGCGGCGCCGAGGCCTCGGGCTCGAACGGCGCGCGCGGCTGGTAGGTGTATTGGACCAGGCGTCGGCGCGGGTCGGCGAGCAGGAACCGTTCGATCGCCGCGCGCGTGCGCGCGTGCCAGTACGGCGGCAGCGACCGGAACGGCAGCGACGACACCAGCACCACCGCCTCGTCGGTCGCCGCCAGCTGTTGCAGCACCTCGTCGGCCGGGGCGCAGTGCACGTCGACACCGGGGAAGCGCCGCGACAGCGCGGCGGCCCAGTGCGGGTCGATCTCGACCGCGGTGAGCGTCGCGGCGGCGTGCCGTTCGAGCAGCGCGGCGGTCACCGCGCCGGTGCCCGCGCCGAGCTCGACGACACGCCCGGCCCCCTCGGCGGCCACCGCCATTGCGCGCGCCAGCCGCGTCGACGACGGCGCCACCGCGCCGACCATGCCGCGGCGCGCCACCGCGTGCCAGACGAAGGCACCGGCCGCCGCCTGCAGGCGGCGCCGCACCTTGCGGCTGCGCGGGTCCGACCACAAGCGCGCCAGCATGCGACGCGTCATGCGCGATCGCGCGTCGAACGGTGCACCCTGCGTCGTCTTGGCATCCACTCGCGGCTTCCCCTTCGCTGACACGCCGGGCCCGACGGTACCACCGCGGCGTCACGATGGCGCCGCGGCAGGTGCGGGTCACAGGGCAAAGATCTTCCCCGGATTCATGATGTTCTTCGGGTCGAGCGCGCGCTTGACCTGGCGCATCATCTCGACCGCGCCAGCGCCTGCCTCGTCGACGAGGAAGCCCATCTTGTGCAGCCCCACGCCGTGCTCGCCGCTGCAGGTGCCCTCCAGCCGCAGCGCGCGCTGCACCATCTGCAGGCTCAGGCGCTCGGCGGTGGCGCGCTGCTCGGGGCGGTCGGGGTCGATCAGGTAACCGAGGTGGAAGTTGCCGTCGCCGACGTGGCCGACGATGAAGTACGGCAGCCCGGCCTCGTCGGCTTCGCGACGGCTGTCGTTGATGCTCTCGGCCAGGCGCGAGATCGGAACGCAGGTGTCGGTGGTCACGCAGCGGCACCCGGGCCGGGTCTGCAGCGCGGCGAAGTAGGCGTGGTGGCGCGCGGTCCACAGCCGCGTGCGCTCCTCAGGGGTGGTGGCCCACTGGAATTCCTCGCCGCCGTGCTCGCGGGCGATCGCCTGCACGATCTCGGCCTGCTCCTTCACGCCGGCCTCGCTGCCGTGGAACTCCATCAGCAGCATCGGCTGCTCGCGCAGGTTCAGGCGGTCGTGGCGGTTGACGGCGCGCACCGAGTTCGCGTCGAGCAACTCGCAGCGCGCGATCGGCACACCCATCTGGATCACCTGGATCGTCGCGTCGACCGCCTCGGCGATGCCGGGGAAGTGGCAGACCGCCGCGCTCACCGCCTCGGGCAGGGGGTACAGCCTCAGCGTCACCTCGGTCATCACGCCCAGCGTGCCCTCGCTGCCGACGAACAGGCGCGTGAGGTCGTAGCCGGCACTCGACTTCTTCGCCCGCGTGCCGGTGCGGATCACCTCGCCCGACGCGGTGACCACCGTGAGCGCCAGCACGTTCTCGCGCATCGTGCCGTAGCGCACCGCGTTCGTGCCGCTGGCGCGCGTGGCGGCCATGCCGCCGATCGTCGCGTTGGCGCCGGGGTCGATGGGAAAGAACAGACCGGTGTCGCGGATCTCGCGGTTGAGCTGCTCGCGCGAGACGCCGGCCTCGACCGTCACCGTCAGGTCCTCGGGGTTCAGGCGCACGATGCGGTTCATGCGCGACAGGTCGATGCTGACCCCGCCCTGCACCGCGAGCAGGTGCCCTTCGAGCGACGAGCCGACGCCGAACGGGATCACCGGCACGCCGTGCGCGGCCGCCTGCGCGACGACGAAGGCCGCCTCGTCGGTCGACTCGCAGAACACCACCACGTCGGGCGGCGTCACCGGAAACGGACTCTCGTCGCGGCCATGCTGCTCGCGCACCGCGGCGGCGGTCGAGCAGCGGTCGCCGAAGCGCGCGCGCAGCGCGTCGAGCATCGGCGCCGGCGGCGGCCGGCGCCTGGCGGACCGCAGCACGTCGTGGGCCGGGGCATCCATCGCAGCACTCCTGGCGTGTCCGCGCGGGTTGCGCGGGTCGTCGGCCCATTCTAGGCAGGCGTCACGCCGGCGCCGCGGTGCGCTGCTAGCATCGCCGCATGGCCAACCGACTGACGCAGATCGCGACGCGAACCGGCGACGACGGCAGCACCGGCTTGGGCGACGGCACGCGCACGCGCAAGGACGCGCTGCGCGTGCAGGCGATGGGCGAGGTCGACGAGCTCAATTCGTCGATCGGCGTGCTGCTGTGCGAGCCGCTGCCCGCCGACGTGCGCGAGCTGCTGGTTGCGGTGCAGCACGAGCTGTTCAACCTCGGCGGCGAACTGTCGATCCCCGGCTACGCGCTGCTCAAGCCCGAGGCCGTCGCGCAGCTCGACGAGGCGCTGGCGCAGCACAACGCGCAGCTGCCGCGGCTCAAGGAATTCATCCTGCCCGGCGGCACGCGCAGCGCGGCGCTGGCGCACGTCGCGCGCACGGTGGCGCGGCGCGCCGAGCGCGGCGTCGTTGCGCTGTCGGCGCACGAGCCGGTCAACGACGCGCCGCGCCAGTACCTCAACCGGCTCAGCGATCTGCTGTTCGTGCTCGCGCGCGTGCTCAACCGCGCCAACCTCGACGGGCTCGGCGGCGACGACGTCTACTGGCACAGCGAGAAGCTGGCGCGCTCCGGCGGCTGAGCCGCCCGCGGCTCGGTCGTCACGATGGAGGGGGTCGATGCGCTGGTCGTCGGCGCCGGCCTCGTCGGCCTGGCGGTGGCGCGCGCCCTGGCGCGCGGCGGCCTGGCGGTGTGGATCGTCGAGCGCGAAGCCGGCATCGGCACCGGCGTGTCGTCGCGCAGCAGCGAGGTCATCCACGCGGGGCTGTACCACCCGCCCGGCAGCTGGAAGGCGCGGCTGTGCGTGCGGGGCAGGCAGATGCTCTACGCCTACTGCGTCGAACGCGGCATCGCGCACCGCCGCTGCGGCAAGCTGGTCGTCGCGCACGACGAGTCCGAGTGCGGCAAGCTGCCGGCCCTGCAGGCGCAGTCGCGGTCAGCAGGGGTCGACGACCTGCGGCTGCTCGACGGCGACGCCGCGCGGCGGCTCGAGCCGGCGCTGGCGTGCCGTGCCGCGCTGTGGTCGCCGTCGAGCGGCATCGTCGACAGCCATGCGCTGATGCTGTCGCTGCTCGGCGACGCCGAAGCGGCCGGCGCGATGCTGGCGTTGCGCAGCCGCTTCGTCGCGGCGCGACGCGCCGACGCGCACTGGCGCGTGCGCGTCGCCGCCGCCGACGGGACCGGCGAGGAAGCGGTGTTCGACGCGCGCTGGCTCGTCAACGCCGGTGGCCTCGGGGCGCAGGCGGTGGCAGCGGCGATCGAGGGTTTCCCCGCCGCGGCGATCCCGCCGCGCCGTCTGGCCAAGGGGCACTACTTCGCGTCGACGGTGCGCACCCCGTTCACGCGCCTGATCTACCCGCTGCCCGCCGACGGCGGGCTCGGCGTGCACCTGACGCTGGACCTCGGCGGCCAGGCGCGATTCGGCCCCGACGTCGAGTGGCTGGATGTCGACGGCAGCGTCGACGACCTCACGCTCGACTACCGCGTCGACGCGTCGCGCGCCGCCGCCTTCGCCGCCGCCGTGCGGCGCTACTGGCCGGCGTTGCCCGACGCCGCGCTGGTGCCGGCGTACAGCGGCTTCCGGCCGAAGATCGCGGGCCCCGGCCAGCCGGCGGCCGACTTCCGCATCGACGGCCCGGCGCAGCACGGCTGCGGCGGCGTCGTGCAGCTGTTCGGCATCGAGTCGCCGGGGCTGACCGCGTCGCTGGCCCTCGGCGAGGCGGTGGCCGCACTGGTTGCCGGGACCGATCCCGAGTCGCCGCCGGACCGCTGGCGGCCGGCTTGATCCCGACGATCCCCGTCCGCAGACGCACGACTGCGCGCGCGTCCGCAGGCCGCTGCGGATCCGGCTCGGCCGGTCCCCCGGGGGACCTCAGTACCCGGTGGTCATCGCCGGGACGTCGACGACGATCGTCGCGCGGTCGAGCGCGCCGGCTGCGGCACGCGCGTAGTCGCGCGCGTACGCCGCGTCGGCGAAGCCGCGCGGCCCGACCGCCGCGGCGACGGCAAGCAGCTTGTCGGCGCTGAGCACCTTGCCGCTGGCCTGCTGCAGCGTGCAGCCGTTGCGTTCGAACTGCTCGTCGAGCCAGGCGCGCGCGGCCTGCGGCGCCATCGGCTCGGCGCCGTCGAGGGCGACGTCGAACTCCTCGCGTTCGGAAAAGCGGACGAGCACGCGGCTGCGCATCGGGGACTCCGTGGACGTCGGATCGGCAGGGGTGGATCGTAGCGCGGCGTCAGCCGCGGCGTGCCTTCACCGCGCCGGCCAGCACCTCGAGCACCTCGACCGACTGCTCCCAGCCCAGGCAGGCGTCGGTGATGCTCCTGCCGTACTCGAGTTGCGCCGGGTCGTCCTTGCCGGCGGTGAACTTCTGGCTGCCCTCGTGCAGGTGGCTCTCGACCATCGCGCCGAAGATGCACTGGCTGCCGCCGGCCACCTGCTGCGCGATGTCGCGCGCCACGTCGACCTGCCGGCGGTGCTGCTTGGCGCTGTTCGCGTGGCTGCAGTCGACCATCAGCCGGCACGGCAGCTTGGCGGCCTCGATCTCGCGGCACGCCGCGGCGACATGCTCGGCGTCGTGGTTCGGCGTCTTGCCGCCGCGCAGGATCACGTGGCAGTCCTTGTTGCCCTTGGTCTGCACGATCGCCACCTGGCCGTTCTTGTGCACCGACAGGAAGTGGTGCGCGCGCATCGCGGCCTGGATCGCGTCGGTGGCGATCTTGATGTTGCCGTCGGTGCCGTTCTTGAAGCCGATCGGCGCCGACAGCCCGCTGGCCAGCTCGCGGTGCACCTGGCTCTCGGTGGTGCGCGCGCCGATCGCCCCCCAGCTGATCAGGTCGCCGATGTACTGCGGGCTGATCACGTCGAGGAACTCGCTGCCCGCCGGCAGCCCGAGGCGGTTGATGTCGAGCAGCAACTGGCGCGCGATGCGCAGCCCCTCGTCGATGCGGAAGCTCTCGTCGAGGTACGGGTCGTTGATCAGCCCTTTCCAGCCCACGGTGGTGCGCGGTTTCTCGAAGTACACGCGCATCACCACCTCGAGCGTGTCGGCATGGCGGTCGCGCAGCGGCTTGAGCCGGCGCGCGTAGTCCATCGCCGCGGCGGGGTCGTGGATCGAGCACGGGCCGATCACCACCAGCAGCCGGTCGTCCTTGCCGTGCAGGATCTGGCGGATGCGCCGGCGCGTGTCGACCACCAGCGACTCCATCGGGGTGCCGCGGATCGGGAAGAAGCGGATCAGGTGCTCCGGCGGCGGCAACGGGATGATGTCCTTGATGCGCTCGTCGTCGGTCTGGCTGGTGCGGTCCGGCGGCGGCGCTTGCCGGGTCTCGGCGGCGTGGGCGGCTTTGGCGGTCATCTCGGCTCCTGCGGGGTGCGAAGGTGGGTATCGGAGAGGCGGGGAGGGCGAAAAAAAACCGCCGGGGTTCACCCGGCGGTCTTCAGGATTCGGTCGGCTCGTTCGTCTACGCGCTGTCCTCTCCTGCGCCGGGGCGCCGCGAGAACCAAAAGTACGCAAAGAAGAACGTGAAGCGCGACATGCGGTGGCGAATGTAGCACGCCGGTGTTGCAGTGCGTCAAGCGCAGCGGCAGCCGGCGTGGTCGGCAGGCGACGCCCCTCCGGCGACGGGTACAGTGCCGCGTCCGCACGCCGCACGCACCGATGGCCGTCCTGTCGCTCGCCAACGCCCACCTCGCCTACGGCCATGTGCCGCTGCTCGACGGTGCGGGCTTCTCGCTCGACGCCGGCGAGCGGCTCGGGCTGATCGGGCGCAACGGCGCAGGCAAGTCGTCGTTGCTGAAGGTCGTCGCCGGGCTGGAGAAGCCCGACGACGGGCTGCTGCAGCTCACGCAGGGGCTGCGCATCCGCTACGTGCCGCAGGAGCCGGTGTTCGACGAGGCCGTGACCGTGTTCGACGCCGTGGCCGACGGCGTCGCCGATGCGCGTGCACTGCGCGCGCAGTACGAGGCGCATGCGCCGGGGGTCGACCTCGACGCGCTGCAGACGCGCATCGAGGCGCTCGGCGCGTGGAACTGGGAGACGCGCGTGCACACCACGCTGCAGCGGCTGGGCCTCGACGGTGCGCGGCGCCTCGGCGAGCTCTCGGGCGGGCTGCGCAAGCGCGTCGCGCTGGCGCAGGCGCTGGTGGCGCTGCCCGACGTGCTGCTGCTCGACGAGCCGACGAACCACCTCGACCTCGACGCGATCGCCTGGCTCGAGGCGCTGCTGCGCGACTTCGCGGGCAGCGTCATCGTCGTCACGCACGACCGCGCGTTCCTCGACGCGGTGTGCACGCGCATCCTCGAGCTCGACCGCGGGCAGATCCGCAGCTACCCGGGCAACTTCGCCGCCTACGAGCGCGCGAAGGAGCACGAGCTCGCCGCCGAGGCGCTGGCGAATGCGCGCGCCGACAAGCTGCTCGCGCAGGAGGAGGTGTGGATCCGCCAGGGCGTCGAGGCGCGACGCACGCGCAGCGTCGCCCGGGTGCAGCGGCTGCAGGCGCTGCGCGCGCAACGCGCGGCGCGGCGCGAGGCGCTGGGCCAGGTGCGGCTCGAGGTCGACGCCGGCGCGCGCAGCGGGCGCATCGTCGCCGAGCTGCGCGACGTGACGATGAGGTTCGGCGACCACGCCGTCGTCGAGCGCTTCAGCGCGACGATCCTGCGCGGCGACAAGGTCGGCCTGATCGGCCCGAACGGCGCCGGCAAGACGACGCTGCTCAAGCTGATCCTCGGCGACCTGCAGCCGACCGCGGGCACCGTGCGCCTGGGCACGAAGCTGCAGGTGGCCTACTTCGACCAGCTGCGCAGTGCGCTGGACCTGGACGCGACGCTGGCCGACACGATCAGCCCCGGCAGCGAGTGGATCGACACCGCCGGCGGTCGCAAGCACGTGATGAGCTACCTCGGCGACTTCCTGTTCGCGCCCGAGCGCGCGAACTCGCCGGTGCGCACGCTGTCGGGGGGCGAGCGCAACCGCCTGCTGCTCGCACGCCTGTTCGCGCTGCCGGCCAACGTGCTGGTGCTCGACGAGCCGACCAACGACCTCGACATCGACACGCTCGAGCTGCTCGAACAGCTGCTGCAGGACTACCGCGGCACGGTGTTCCTCGTCAGCCACGACCGGCGCTTCCTCGACAACGTCGTCACCAGCACGATCGCGTACGAAGGCGACGCGCGCTGGCGCGAGTACGAAGGCGGCTACGAGGACTGGAAGCTGCAGCGCGAACGCCGTGCCGCGGTCGCCGTGCCGCCGCCGGCGGCCGCGACCCCCCCGGCCGCGGCAAGGGCCACGCCGGCGGCGAAACCCGCGCGCAAGCTCGGCTTCAAGGAGCGGCGCGAACTCGACGAGCTGCCCGCGCGCATCGAGGCGCTCGAGGCCGAACAGAAGGCGCTGACCGAGCGCCTGGCCAGCGCCGACCTGTACACGCGCGAGCCGCAGACCGTGGCTGCGCTGCAGGCGCGTTACGCGCAGATCGAGGACGAGTTGATGGCGGCGCTGGAGCGCTGGGAGGCGCTCGGGTCGCGCTGAACGTCACGATGCCCGAGCGCCCGGGCCATGCAGGTCGTTCACCGACAACGCATTGGTCATGAGTGTGCACTTACATTTGACGTTCGCTGTGTCGAATGCCACAGCGTTCGTTTACCTTTCGCTATCGACGGTATTTCCGCAATCAATCCCGTAGATGCTGCATCGCACCTAAAATCCTTTCTGTCGATTCTTCAGTTTCCATCAACCCTTTCTATCGACAGGAGTCCGCGATGTCCATCATCAACACCCAAGTCCAGCCGTTCAAGACCACCGCGTTCCACAACGGCAAGTTCGTCGACCTGACGAACGAGTCGCTGAAGGGCAAGTGGTCGGTGCTGATCTTCATGCCGGCGGCGTTCACCTTCAACTGCCCGACCGAGGTCGAGGATGCGGCCGACAACTACGCCCAGTTCAAGGACCTGGGCGCCGAGGTCTACATCGTGACCACCGACACGCACTTCTCGCACAAGGTGTGGCACGAGACCAGCCCGGCCGTGGGCAAGGCGCGCTTCCCGCTGGTCGGCGACCCGACGCACACGCTCACGCGCATGTTCGGCGTGCACATCGAGGAAGAGGGCCTGGCGCTGCGCGGCACCTTCATCGTCAACCCCGACGGCGTGGTCAAGACCGCCGAGGTGCACGACAACGCGATCGCGCGTGACGTCAAGGAGACGCTGCGCAAGCTCAAGGCCGCGCAGTACGTCGCGAAGAACCCCGGCCAGGTCTGCCCGGCCAAGTGGAACGAAGGTGCGGCGACGCTGACCCCGTCGCTGGACCTGGTGGGCAAGATCTGATCGGCCCCACCGGCTGCGCCCGTCGCGCCTTCTCTCGAGGGGCCGAGCCCGGGCACGGAAGGTCCAGTGGACCTTCCGTGCCAGGCGAGGAGCACCTGGCCGTGAGACCCGGCGCGGCCTGCAAGGCCCGCCAGCGGACCGGCAGCCCCGGATCCCCGGCGGCCGCCCGACCCGCGGCGCGTTCGCTGCCCCTGCTCGACTGAACCTCCGGGCCCAGTCGCGAGAGCCCGGCCGGGCTTTCGCGACCGGGCCGGGACCCACCCGCCCGTCACTTTCAGGAGATCGCCATGCTCGACGCCAACCTCAAGGCCCAGCTCGCCGCCTACCTCGGTCGCATCACGCAGCCGGTGGAGCTCGTCGCGTCGCTCGACGGTCGCGCCGAATCGGCACAGATGCGCGAGCTGCTCGAAGTCATCGCCGGCCTCAGCGACAAGGTGAGCGCCCGCTTCGACGGTAGCGACACGCGCCGGCCCTCGTTCCAGATCACGCGCGCCGGCGCCGACATGGGCGTGCGCTTCGCCGCGGTGCCGATGGGCCACGAGTTCACGTCGCTGGTGCTCGCGCTGCTGCAGGCCGGCGGCCACCCGCCGAAGGTCGACGCCGAGGTGATCGAGCAGATCCAGGCGCTGCGCCCCGAAGGCGAACTGGTGTTCGAGACCTGGATGAGCCTGACCTGCCACAACTGCCCCGACGTCGTGCAGGCGCTGAACCTGATGGCGGTGCTCAACCCGCGCATCCGCCACGTCGCGATCGACGGCGGGCTGTTCCAGGACGAGGTCGAGCAGCGCCAGATCATGGCCGTGCCCAGTGTGTTCCTCAATGGGCAGCCGTTCGCGTCGGGCCGCATGGAGCTCGCCGAGGTCCTGGCCAAGGTCGACACCGGCGCGGCGGCGCGCGACGCCGCCAAGCTCGGCGCGAAGGCGCCGTTCGACGTGCTGATCGTCGGCGGCGGGCCGGCCGGCGCCGCCGCGGCGGTGTACGCCGCGCGCAAGGGCATCCGCACCGGCGTCGTCGCCGAGCGCTTCGGCGGCCAGACGCTCGACACGCTGGGCATCGAGAACTTCGTCTCCGTGCCGTATACCGAGGGGCCGAAGTTCGCCGCCGCGCTCGAGGCGCACGTGCGCACCTACGAAGTCGACGTGATCAACGGCCAGCGCGTGGCGGCGCTCGAGCCGGCCGCCCGGCCGGGCGGACTCGCGACCGTGACGCTGGCCAACGGCGCCGAGCTCAAGGGCCGCACCGTCGTCCTGGCCACCGGCGCACGCTGGAGGAACATCGGCGTGCCGGGCGAGGAGCAGTACAAGACCAAGGGGGTCGCGTACTGCCCGCACTGCGACGGGCCGCTGTTCAAGGGCAAGAAGGTCGCGGTGATCGGCGGCGGCAACTCGGGCGTCGAGGCGGCGATCGACCTCGCCGGCGTCGTCGAGCACGTCACGCTGATCGAATTCGCCGACCAGCTCAAGGCCGACGCGGTGCTGGTGGACAAGCTGAAAAGCCTGCCCAACGTGACGATCCACGTCAACGCGCAGACCACCGAGATCACCGGCGACGGACAGAAGGTCGACGGCCTGGTCTACAAGGACCGCGCCAGCGGCGCCGAGCACCGTGTGGACCTTGCCGGCGTGTTCGTGCAGATCGGCCTGGTGCCCAACACCGAGTGGCTCAAGGGCACGGTCGAGCTCAGCCGCTACGGCGAGATCATCGTCGACGCACGCGGCGCCACCAGCGCGCCGGGGGTGTTCGCCGCCGGCGACGCGACGACGGTGCCGTACAAGCAGATCGTCATCGCCGCCGGCGACGGGGCGAAGGCGGCGCTGTCGGCGTTCGACCACCTGATCCGCACCCCGGCCGCGGCCTGACCGCCGGCCCGCGGCCGGTCAGGCCGCGCCGAACCAGCCGACACCGCTGGCCGCCGGGTGGCTGCGGCTGACGATCAGCCCGCCCTGCAGGTACAGCGCGTTGAGCAGCCGCATCGCGCGGCCGCGGTCGAAGCCGGGGAAGTCGGCGAGGCGGCGCAGGTTGACGGTCTCGGCCTGCAGCCGGCGCACCGCCACCTGCACGACCGCCGGCAGTTCGAGGCCGCGCAGGTCCAGCCCGGGTGCGACGCGGTAGGCCAGCGGGCCGGCGATCTCGGGCAGCAAGGCCTCGCGCGCGCCGCGCAGCGCCAGCGCCCAGGTCAGCGGCAGCAGCGGGTGGAAGTGCTCGCGCCGGCCGGCCAGCGGGTGGCTGCGGTCGCCGCGCGCGCCCAGCGCCGCCGGCTCGACGTGCATCACCTGCAGCGCGCCCAGGCGCAGCGCGAGCAGCTCGGCCAGCGGCAGCGGGCAGTGGAACTGGCGCTCGCGCGGGTACGGCGTCAGCGGCAGCACGCGCGCGTCGGCTTGCAGGTGGATCGTCAGCGCGTGCCCGTGGCGAAGCGCGGCGGCGACCACCTCGAGCAGTTCGGCACCGCGGCCGGCCTCCTCGAATCGCCGCAGGTCCTGCCACAGCGACGGACTCAGCGTCGACAGCGGGCTCGACGCGGGGGCGGCTTCGCCGGCCACCGCGACCTCGTCGAGGTAGCGCTGGAACGCGCTGACGCGCACCAGATCGGGCCGACCCAGCGGCAGGGTCGATTCGAAGTCCAAACGATGCTCCCGCGGCCACGACGCGGTGGCCTTCCCTGGGCGCGCATCGTACGCCAGCTCGCCGCGGTGCCGGCCACCCCGCGGGGCGCCGTCCGTCAGACGGTGCGCGCGGCACGCCACCCGGCGACCGCGCGCCAGAACTTCGGGTCCTGGCTGGTGGCGAAGTTCACGCGCATCAGCGAGCTCGCCCGCGGGGCCGCGTGGAACAGCGTGCCCGGCGCGGTCAGCCAGCCGTGGTCGAGCATCGCCTGCGCCATCGCCTGCGTGTCGGCGCCGACGTCGACCCAGCCGAACAGCCCCTGGGGCGGCGCGGCGAAGCGGCAACCTGCGGCCTGCGCCAGCGCGACCGTGCGCGAGCGCGCCGCGTCGAGCTGCACGACCACGCGTTCGGCGTGGCGGCGCAGCCAGCCGCGCTCCAGGCACAGCGCCACCGCGCGCTCGGGCAGCGTCGGCGTGGCCAGCGTGGTCAGCAGCTTCAGGTCGATCACGCGTTCGACCAGTGCCGCAGGTAGCGCGGCGAAGCCGACGCGCCAGTTCGGCGCGAGGATCTTCGAGAAGCCCGAGATGTGCACGGTGCGCTGCAGGTCGTCGAGGGCGGCCAGCCGCGGTGCGTGTGGCGGCGCGAGCCAGGCGTAGGTGTCGTCCTCGACCACCACCAGGTCGTGCGCCTCGGCGAGCTTGAGCAGCTGGTGCGCGACCGCCAGCGACAACGACCCGCCGGTCGGGTTGTGCAGCACCGACACCGTCACGTACAGCCGCGGGCGGTGGTCGGCGATCAGCCGGCGCATCACGTCCAGGTCGGGGCCCTGCGGCGTGCGCGGCACCGGCAGCAGCCGCATGCCCAGCTGCGTCAGGCGTGCGAACTCGACCGCCCAGCCGGGTTCGTCGACGAGCACCGCGTCGCCCGGCTGGAGCAGCGCGCGCGACACCAGGTCGAGCGCCTGCGTCGCGCCGGCGGCGGTGACGATCTGCCCGGGATCGGCGCGCACGCCGAGGTCGGCCAGCCGCGCCGCCAGCGCCCGGCGCAACCGCTCGTCGCCGGCGGGCTCGCCGTACTCGCGCGCCAGCGTGTCGTCGGCCGCCGCGCGGCGCAGCGCCGTGTGCAGCAGCGGCGCGTCGAGCCAGTCCGCAGGCAGCGTGCCCATGCCCGGATCGCTGCGGCCATGGCCGCGCTGGAACATGCTGCGGATGAGCGCGGTCGCGTCCACCGGCGACGGCCGCGGTGCCGGGCCCGACGGGGCACGCGCCGTGGTGTCGCGGCGTTCGCGCACGAAGAACCCGCGCTGGCGCCGCGCCTCGACCAACCCCTGCGCGAGCAGCCGGTCGTAGGCGGCGACCACCGTTGTCGGGCTGACGCGGTGGCGCCGGGCACCTTCGCGCACCGAGGGCAGCCGCGCGCCCGGCGGCAGCAGCCGCGCGCGGATGCGCTCGGCGTAGCGCTGCGCGAGCTGCTCGGCGAGCGTGGCGTCGCCGTCGCGCAGCAGCGGGGTCGGGTTCGGTTCGTGCATCGTTCGCCGGGGCGGGCACCGTCGCTTGTACTGCCGGGAAGATCGGCACAGAACAGCGATGCGTGCCACGAAGTGTACTGCCCGTGTACTGACACCGAACCTAGACTGCCGCAATGACGAACCGTCGCACCCCCCGTCGCGCCATGCCTGCGACCGGCCTGCCGCGCGGTTTCGCGCCGGGCCTGCTGGGCGTGACGATCTTCGCGTTGACGCTGCCGATGACCCGGCTCGCGGTGGGCGACGCCGGCGCGCCCCAGCTGCCCCCGGCGTTCGTCACGGTCGGGCGCGCGGCGCTGGCGGGGCTGCTGAGCCTCGGCTACCTGCTCGCCGTCGGGGCGCGGCCGCCGACGCGCGCGCAGCTGCTGCCGCTGACGCTGTGTGCGCTGGGCACGGTGGCCGGGTTTCCGCTCGGGCTGGCGCTGGCGCTGCGCGAGGTCGACGCGGTGCACGCCGCGGTGGTCACCGGCGTGCTGCCGCTGGCCACCGCGGCCACCGGCGCGGTCGCGCTGCGCCAGCGCCCGCCGGCGGCGTTCTGGGCCTGTGCACTGCTCGGCGCGGCACTGGTGGTCGGATTCGCCGTCGTGCTCGGCGGTGGCGCGCCGGTCGCCGCCGACGGCTGGCTGCTGTTCGCCGTGCTCAGCGCCGCGGTGGGTTACGTCGCCGGCGCGCGCGTGGCGGCGCAGCGCCCGGCCGCCGAGGTGATCTGCTGGGTGCTGGTCGGATCGCTGCCGCTGAGCGCGCCGCTGACGCTGGCGCTGTGGCCGGCGCAGCCGGCCAGCGTCGCCGCCTGGCTCGGATTCGGCTACGTCGGCCTGTTCTCGATGTGGCTCGGCTTCTTCGCCTGGTACCGCGCGCTGGCCGTCGGCGGCGTCGTCGGCGTCAGCCAGGTGCAGCTGCTGCAGCCGTTCATCGCGCTGCTCGGTGCCTGGTGGCTGCTCGGCGAGGCGCTGCAACCGGCGACGCTGGGTTTCGCGCTGGCGGTCGCCGGCGTGGTGTGGGTCGGGCGGCACCTGCCGGTGCGCGCGGCATCGCGCTGAGCGTGGTTCCCGACACGACGAGGAGTGACCTGACATGGACTGGACCCTGGCACGACGCGCAAAGCGGCTGAACCCCTCGGTGATCCGCGAGATCCTCAAGCTCACCGAACGACCGGGCATCGTCTCGCTGGCCGGCGGTCTGCCGGCGGCCGAGGGCTTTCCGGTCGAGGCGCTGCGCGAGGCCACCGCGCGCGTGCTCGCCGGCCAGCCGCGCGAGGCGCTGCAATACGCGGCCAGCGAAGGCCACGGCCCGCTGCGCGAGCAGGTGGCCGCCGACCTCGCGGCGCGCGGACTGCGCATCGCGGCGTCGCAGGTGCTGATCACCACCGGGTCGCAGCAGGGGCTGGACCTGGTGGGCAAGGTGCTGCTCGACCCGGGCAGCGAGGTGGCCGTCGAGCAACCGACCTACCTCGGCGCGCTGCAGGCCTTCGCGTCGTCCGAGCCGCGTGTCGTCGCGCTGGCCGGCGACGACGACGGGCCGCGCCCGGACGCGATCGCGGCGGCGCGCGGCGCGCGTTTCGCGTACCTGCTGCCGAACTTCCAGAACCCCAGTGGCCGCTGCCTCGGCGCGGCGCGCCGCGACGCCATCGTCGACGCCGCGCTCGCCGCCGGCGTGCCGATCGTCGAGGACGACCCCTACGCCGACCTCTGGCTCGACGCGCCGCCGCCGGCGCCGCTGGCCGCGCGCGCCGGCGACGCCGCGATCTACCTCGGCTCGTTCTCGAAGGTGCTCGCGCCGGGCCTGCGCGTGGGCTACCTCGTCGCGCCGAAGTCGCTGTACCCGAAGCTGCTGCAGGCCAAGCAGGCGGCCGACCTGCACACGCCGGGCTTCAACCAGCGCATCGTGCACGAGGTGCTCGCCAGCGGCATGCTGCCGGCGCACCTCGACGCGCTGCGCACGCGTTACCGCATCCATCGCGACGCGATGCAGGCCGCGCTCGAGCGCCACCTCGGTGTCTTCGGCACCGCCTGCCGGTGGCAGCGCCCGGCCGGTGGCATGTTCTTCTGGGTCGAGCTGCCTGAGGGCATCGACGCCGCCGCGCTGCTGCCGCGCGCGGTCGACGCCGGCGTGGCCTACGTGCCCGGTGCCGCGTTCTACGCCGCCGCGCCGCGCGCGAACACGCTGCGGCTGAGCTTCGCCACGGTCGCGCCGTCGCGCATCGACGCCGGCATCGAAGCACTCGCGCGGGTGCTGCGCGAGGCCTGGGCACCGGCGCAGCTGCCGCTGCGGCGCGGCGCTGTTGCTTCGGCGCTTCATTAGGGGTCTCACTCTGCGCTCGCTGCGGGTGCATCCGGGGGTGGTGGCGCTACATTGAGATCGGCCGCGAAGGCGGCCGCATTCCACCCACACACGCAACGAAAGACACGTATGGCGACGACCAAGGCAAAGAAGTCCGAACTGGCCCAGGCGGCCGACAGCCTCGCGCAGGCGGCGCACCACGTGGGTGAAGCCGTCAGCCAGAAGCTCGACGAGGTCGGCAGCGCGGCGTCGGCCGAGCTCGGCAAGGCCAAGCAGACCGCGCTGAAGAAGCGCGACCAGGCCAAGCGCAAGCTAGACGCCGTGCTGAAGAAGGCCGAGACCAAGCTGAAGAAGGCGAGCACCGAGGCGAAGAAGTCGGTGCGCAGCGCGGTGCGCAAGGCCGAACAGAAGCTCGAGTCGACGAAGAAGACCGCGCAGAAGAAGCTCGCCAGCCTGCAGAGCACCGCCGAGCGCAAGGGCAAGGCCGCGGCCAAGGCGGTGGAGAAGGAAGCGCAGGTGCTGAAGAAGGCGGCGACGAAGAAGGTCGGCGCGGCGAAGAAGGCGGTCACCCAGCAGGTGGCGAGCGCGAAGAAGGCCGTGGCGAAGCAGGCCGCGCCGGTGAAGAAGGCCGCTGCGAAGAAGGCCGCCGCGGTGAAGAAGACTGCTGCGAAGAAGGCGCCGGCGAAGAAGGCCGCGGCCAAGAAGGCCGCGGCGTGAGGACGGCGGGGTGACGGCGGTGGCCGGTTCGCCGCGCGTGCGCGCCGGCCGGTCGGCCGCGCGCGGGCGCCGGTGAGCCGTCACCGCTTCACGCAGGTCGACGTCTTCGCCGACGTCGCGCTGGCCGGCAACGCGCTGGCGGTGGTGCACGACGCGCAGCCGCTCGACGACGCGCGCATGGCCGCCTTCGCGCGCTGGACCCAGCTGTCCGAGACGACCTATCTGCTGCCGCCCGACGACGTGCGCGCCGACTACCGCGTGCGCATCTTCACGCCGTCGGCCGAACTGCCGTTCGCCGGCCACCCGACGCTGGGCAGCTGTGCCGCGTGGCTGGCTGCTGGCGGCGTGCCGCGCGGCGGCGGCGAGATCGTGCAGCAGTGCGGCGTCGGCCTCGTGCGCGTGCGCCGCGACGGTGCCGGGCTGGCTTTCGCGGCACCGCCGCTGCGCGCCGCCGGGCCGCTCGACGAGGCGCTGCTGGCGCGCATCGCCGGCTGGCTGGGCGTGCCGCGCGCCGACCTGGTGGCGCACCAGCGCGTCGACAACGGCCCCGGCTGGGTCGCGGTGATGCTGCCGTCGGCCGCCGCGGTGCGCGCGCTGCGCCCGGACTTCGGCGGCCAGCGCGATGTGTTCCTCGGCGTGGTCGGCGCCGAGCCCGCCGGGCACTCGACCGCGTTCGAGGTGCGAGCGTTCTTCCCGTCGGCCGGCGGCATGGCCGAGGACCCGGTCACCGGCAGCCTGCAGGCTGGCCTCGCGCAGTGGCTGATCGGCGCCGGCATCGCGCCGGCGCGCTACGTCGCGGCGCAGGGCGCAGCGCTGCGGCGCGCCGGGCGCGTGTCCGTGGCGCGCGAGGACGGCGAGGTGTGGGTCGGCGGCCACGTCAGCGCCTGCATCGAAGGCGTGGTGACGCTGTGAGCGCCGCCGCGCGACCGCCGGCACTCGATCACCTGGTGGTCGCGGCGCACTCGCTGGCGCAGGGGGCCGCTTGGTGCGAGTCGACGTTCGGCGTCGCGCCCGAGGCGGGCGGGCGCCACCCGCTGATGGGCACGCACAACCGGCTGCTGGCGATCGGCGGCGACGCCTTCCCCGGCTGCTACCTGGAGCTGATCGCGATCGATCCCGACGCGAGCGCGCCGCCGCACCCGCGCTGGTTCGGCCTCGATGCGCCGGCGCTGCAGGCGTCGCTGCAACGCCACGGGCCGCGGCTGGTGACCTGGGTCGCGCGCTGCGACGACATCGACGCGCGCTGCGCGACGCTCGCGGCGCTCGGCGCCGACCCCGGCAGCGTCGTCGCCGCCGAGCGCGACACGCCCGCGGGCACGCTGCGCTGGCGCATCAGCGTGCGCGGCGACGGCCGGCCGCTCGCCGGAGGCGCGCTGCCGACCTGGATCCAGTGGCGCGGGCCGCACCCCTGCGAGCGCCTGCCCGACCGTGGCGTGCGGTTGCGCAGTTTCGCGCTGCACGGCGTCGCCGCCGACGCGTTCGCGGCGATCGCGGTGCCCGGCGTGGTGCGAGCCGATGCGCCGGCGGCGGCGCTGGCGGCGAACTTCGACACCCCGCGCGGCGTCGTCACGCTGCGCAGCGGGTGAGGTGAACCACGCCCGTCGCCCGTGGCGCGATGCGCGGTGGGCATCGGCAGCGCGGCCGGCGGCGCCGTTGCGCGGCTATGCTCGCGCATGACCGACGAACTGTTCCGCGAAGACGCCACGCTGCACGCCTGCGACGCCGTCGTCACCGCCGTCGACGCGCGCGGCGTGCAACTCGACCGCACGGTGTTCTACCCGCTCGGCGGCGGGCAGGCCGGCGACCGCGGCGTGCTGCGCCTGTGCGACGGGCGCGAACTGGCGATCGCCGACACGCGCAAGGGCGACGCGCCCGGCGCGGTGCTGCACGTTCCTGCACCGGGGCAGGAGGCGCTGCTCGCCGCGCTGGCGGCGGGCGCACCGGTGCTTGCGCGCATCGACGCCGAGCGGCGGCGGCGCCACATGCGCTTGCACACCGCGACGCACCTGCTGTGTGCGCTGGTGCCGCATCCGGTCAACGGCTGCTCGATCACCGCCGACCACGCGCGGCTGGACTTCCACATGACCGAGCCGCTCGACAAGCAGGCCCTCAACGACGGGCTCGCGCGCCTGGTCGCGCTCGCCCGGCCGGTGCGTCACCGCTGGATCGGCGAGGACGAGCTCGACGCCAACCCGCAGCTGGTGCGCAGCATGAGCGTGCAGCCGCCGCGCGGCCTCGGGCGCGTGCGGGTGCTCGAGATCGAGGGCGTCGACCTGCAGCCTTGCGGCGGCACGCACGTGGCCGACACGGCCGACGTCGGCGACGTCGTGGTCACGAAGGTCGAGAAGAAGTCGGCGACGACGCGGCGCGTCGTGCTCGGCTTCGCCGGCGCCGCCTGACGCCGCCGCGGGCAGCGCCGTGAGGCGCGCCCGCAGCCGCAGGGCTCAGTCCTTGCGGAAGTTGTCGTGGCAGGCCTTGCAGCTCTGCGCCGCGGGGCCGAACGCCGCCTTGAGCTGATCGAGGTTGTTCGACTTCGCCGCGGCGGCGAGCTTGGCCACCTCCTCCTGCATCTTGCCCGCGGCGGCGTCGAACTTCGCGCGCTCGGTCCAGATTGCCGGCAGTGCGCGCGTGTCGCCCTTGTCGGTGCCATCGACGAAGCCGGCGAACGGCAGTTTCGACAGCGTCGCGACGATGTCCGCGTTGTCGGCTGCCATCTTGGCATCGAACGGCACCCGGCCCTGAGCCATCGCACCGATACGGCCGAAGTGCTGCCCCATCGCGAACAGCACGCCCTTGCGGTACTTGACCGCATCGTCAGGGCGCTGGAACTGCGCCGAGGCGCTCAGGCTGGTGGCGACGGCGGTGGCCGCGACGGCCGTGCTGACAAGCAGACGCTTCATCCGGGATGCTCCTTCGACGAATGGGTGGGCAGTGCGCGCGCCACCCGCGGGGCTGGCAGCGCCGGCCGCAGTGTAGCCACGCATCGCGCGGCGCGCAGAGGCCGCGGTGGCCCGTCGCGGCGTGGCAGGTTATCGTTGCGCCCTGGCCCACCATCAACGCCTACTGCATGACCCCTGCCGCCGAACCCGCGACCACCGCCGTGCGCGTGTGGGACCTGCCGACGCGCCTGTTCCACTGGGTGCTCGCGGCGTCGGTGATCGGCTCGGTGGTCAGCGCGAAGATCGGCGGCAACGCCATGTCGTGGCACTTCCGCTTCGGCTACGTGGTGCTCACGCTGCTGGCGTTTCGCGTGCTGTGGGGGTTTGCCGGCGGGCACTGGTCGCGCTTCGCGACGTTTGCCTACACGCCGGCGGCGCTCGTGCGCTACCTGCGCGGCGTGCCGCGCCCCGGCGAGCGATTCGACGTCGGCCACAGCCCGCTGGGCGCGCTGTCGGTGTTCGCGATGCTCGCGGCGCTGGCGGTGCAGCTGGGCACCGGGCTGATCGCCGACGACGAGATCGCCAACGTCGGCCCGCTGAACCGCCACGTCGCGGTCGCTACCGGGCTGGCCGCGACCGCGTACCACAAGAGCGTCGGACAGGCGCTGGTGATCGTGCTGGTGGCGCTGCACGTGGTCGCGATCGTCGTGTACCTGCTGCGGCGGCGCAACCTGATCGCGCCGATGGTCCACGGCGACAAGCGGCTGCCGGCGTCGGTGCCGGCGTCGGCCGACACGCTGGCCACGCGGCTGTTCGCCGCGGTGCTGCTGGCCGGCTGCGCGGCGGTCGTCGACTGGCTGGTCTCGCAGGGCTGAAGTGAACCTCGCCCTACGCGCTTCGCGCCCCCCCTCCCGGGGAGGGGGCGCCGCCAGCGGACCGGCAAGGCCGGATCCGCGGCGATCGCTCGATGGCGTCGGGTTCGTGCGTCGCGGGTCGCGCGAAGCGCGGTGGGGCAACTGACATGAGCCTGCCTGCCGGCGCGCACGGTTCGGTGCCGACCCCTGCGATGCCAGGGACCACCGACGACGACTCCGCGGCGCGCGTGCCGCGCATCGAACTGCTGCACGCCGACGGCGACGAGCACCTCGCGCTGGCGCGGGCGATCTTCCGCGAGTACGCCGAGCAGCTCGATGTCGACCTGTGCTTCCAGGGCTTCGACGACGAACTCGCCGCGTTGCCCGGCGAGTACGCGCCGCCGGCGGGTGCGCTGCTGCTGGCCTTCGTCGACGGTGAGCTCGCCGGCTGCGGCGCGCTGCGCGCGCTGTTCGACGTCGACTACGCCAACGCCTGCGAGATGAAGCGCCTGTACGTGCGCCGCGCGTTCCGCGGCTTCGGCATCGGGCGGCTGCTGGCACAGGCGCTGATGGACCACGCCACCGGTGCCGGCTACTCGGTGATGCTGCTCGACACGCTCGACGACATGGAGGCCGCGCGCGGCCTGTACGCGTCGCTGGGCTTCGAGGAGGTGCCGCCCTATTACTACAACCCGCTGCCGGGCGCACACTACCTGAAGGCCGAGCTCGACTGAAGGCCTGCGCGGCCGGGCGTCGCCCTGCCCGTCCCGCAGCGGGCCGCAAGACTCGGGGCGGCCCGGCGTTTCGTCGAGAGGAGCACGCCATGAACCCGTTTCGCCAACTGCTCAAGGCCAGCGGCTCGCACCCGCCGGTGGGCACCTGGATCGTCTCGGCGAGCCCGCTGGTGGCCGAGGCCATCGGTCACGCCGGTTTCGACTGGGGCGTCATCGACATGGAGCACGCGCCGCTGGACGTCTCGGGCGTCGTCGGCATGCTGCAGGCGGTGGGCAACACGAAGATGGTGCCGGTGGTGCGCGTGCCGTGGAACGACGCGGTGGTCGTCAAGCGGGTGCTCGACGCCGGGGCGCTGACGCTGATGTTCCCGTTCGTGCAGAGCGCCGACGAGGCACGCCGCGCGGTGGCCGCCACACGCTACCCGCCCGAGGGCGTGCGCGGCGTCATCGGCATGAGCCGCGCGACGCGCTTCGGCACCATCGGCCCCTTCGTCGCGCACGCGCAGCGCAGCGTCGGCGTCATCGTGCAGCTCGAGTCGCCGGCAGCGCTCGACGCGATCGCCGAGATTGCCGAGGTGCCCGGCGTCGACGCGCTGTTCCTCGGGCCGGCCGACCTCGCCGCGGCGATGGGCCACGCCGGCCACAGCGACCACCCGGCGGTGCTCGAGCGCATGGCGCAGGCGGCGCACCGCTGCAAGCAGCTCGGCAAGCCGGTGGGCACGATCGGCGAGTCGCCCGCCGCGGTGGTGCAGTACCGCGCCTGCGGCTGCGACTTCGTCGCCATCGGCTCCGACCTGGGGCTGCTGATGCGCGGCGCGCAGGCCGCCGCCGGCGCGCTGCGCACGCAGGACGTGCAGACGCACGTGCACTCGGTGGTCAGCGGCACGCGCACCGAAGGCGCCGGCGCCTGACGCCCCGCGTTCAGCGCGCCGGCCAGCCGGCGACCAACGCCTGCACGCGCGCGGCCAGCGCCGGCAGGTCGACGTCGGTGTCGAGCACCACCGCGGCCTCGTCGGCGGCCGGCGGCTCGCGCACGCGCTGCTGCAGCGCCAGCACCGGCGCGGTCGCGTCCGACGCGTCGCTGCCCTGCGCCGCGCGGCGGGCCAGCCGATGCCGCAGCACCGCGTCGGGCGCGGTGCACTCGACGGTGATGCAGCGTGCGCCGCACGCGGCGGCCAGCGTGCGCATCGCGTCGCGTTCGTCGCGGCGCAGGAACGCCGCGTCGACGACCACCGCGATGCCGCCTTCGAGCGCCAGCCGCGCGATCTCGGCCAGCCGCGCGTAGGTGCGCTCGGTGGCGCGCGCGTGGTACAGCCGCGCCGGGTCGACGCGATCGGTCGGCGCCAGCCCGTGCAGGCGCTTGCGCTCGACGTCGGAGCGCACGCACACCGCGCCCAGCGCGTGCACCAGCAGCTGCGCGACGGTGCTCTTGCCGCTGCCGCTGACGCCGGTGGTCAGCACCAGCCGCGGCGCCGCCGGGTGCGCCAGCGCCGTCGCCAGCGCGATGCGCCGTCGCGCCGCCGAGGTGGCCACCGCGCGCTCGGCGGCGCCCGCGTCGGGCTGCCGGGCGCGGATCGCCGCCACCTTGGCGCGCACCAGCGCGCGGTGCACCGCGAAGGCGCGCACCGTGGGCAGCGCGTCGTGGTCGCCGCCGCGCTCGAGGTAGGCGCTCAGGAAGCGCCAGCCGAGCGCCGGCAACCCGTGGTCGAGCAGGTCCATGAAGGTGAACGCCGCGTCGGACATCGTGTCGACGTGGCGCAGCCGCGGGTCGAACTCGAGCGCGTCGAACAGCAGCGGCGCACCGTCGAGCCAGGCGATGTTGCCCAGGTGCAGGTCGCCGTGGCCTTCGCGCACGCGGCCGCGCGCGCGCCGCCGCTGCAGCCGCGGCGCGATCGCCGCGTGCGCTTCGACGCTCCAGTCGCGCAGCGCGCCCACCGCCTGCGGCTCCACGCCGAGCGTGGCCAGCGACGCCAGGTTGTCGAGCACCACGCGGCGCACGTCGCGCGGGTCGCCCCACGCCGCCGCCGACGCCGGCAGCGCGGCGTGGAACGCGGCCACCGCCCCTGCCAGCGCGTCGACCTGCGCCTCGCCCAGCCGGCCGGCGGCGGCGAGGCGGTCGAACGCCGCGTCGCGGTCGAAGCGCCGCATGCGCAACGCCCAGTCGACCGCCGCGGCGGCGTCGTCGGCGTCGTCGGCGCGCCCCAGCCGCGGCGCCTCGATCGGGCCGAGCACCGGCAGCACGTCGACGTACCAGCGCGCCGCGGTGCGCCGGTTCAGCCGCAGCTCCTCGGCGCAGAAGTGCTGCCGGCGCGCGCGCGTCGAGAAGTCGACGAAGTCGAGCGCCAGCGGCTTCTTCAGTTTCAGCGCCCAGTCGCCGGCCAGCAGCACCGACGACAGGTGCGTCTCGATCACCTCGGCCGCGCCGGCGAACGGCCGCGGCCAGGCGTCGGGGCGCGCCAGGCCGCGCACCAGCCGGTGGTGACGGTCGAGGGTGTCGGCTTCGTTCTCGGGCATGGGCCGATTGTCGGCCGCGCGGCGGGCGGGGTCCCCCGCGTGGGGGCCGCCTTCGGGCGATGGAGACGGCGTCGCCACCAACGCACGATGGGCGCTCGCACCCGCCGTGCGCATCCCACGCAGGAGGCCGCATGCCCCACCCCGCCCACCGCCCGCAGCGTCGGCCGTCGTCGCCGTGGCGGCGCTGGTTCGACGCCGCACCGCGGGCACGCCGCTGCAGCGCCGACGCCCGCCTCGACGCCGCGCTGCGCGACGTGCTCGACGCCCACGACGACCCCCCGCCCGCCGACCCCGACGACGACGTGCCGCGCGGCTGCGCCTGGTACGTGTCGAGCCACGACCTGGCCCACGGCGTCGAGGTGCAGGAGCGCGACGCGACCGACGCCGACCTCTGGCCGCTGCTGTCGTGGCAGTTGCGCTACGCGTGAACGCCCTGGCACCGGCCCCCCGGGCCGGCGGTCCGGCCCGCCCCCACCGAGAACCCGGCTGGCCCGTGGCGGCCCGAAGCCGCGTCGAGCGCGCGTTCGTCGAGCGCGCATTCGTCGTGCGCACGCCCGTTCGTCGTCGCCGATGGCGTTCCATCGCCGGTGCCCGGCGATCGGTCGCAATGCGCTCGCGCGGCGGCGGTGCGCTGCCTAGAGTTCGCTCCATCGACCAAGCCGCAGCACCCCGGAGCCGAACACCATGCATCGCCACCTGAGCACCCGCCTGACCGCCCTCGCCGCCGCGTTCGGCGTCACCGGCCTGATGCTGACCGGCATGCACGGGCTCGCGCAGCACGAGTCGCAGGACCTGCGCCTGGCGCAGCTCGCGCAGCAGGCCGCTGCCGAGCGCGTCGCCGCCACGGACCCGGCGCACGGCTGCCCGCTGACGCCCGCGGCGGAGGCGCACGGCTGACGACCCCGGCGCCGGGCTGCGCCCGGCCCGGCGACGACGGTCGCGCCGTGGCCGTCATCGCCTACGCCGCCGCCCGAGCGAGCCACCCGCCGAAGCCGCGCAGCGCCGGCGGGACGTCGCCGTCGGGCACGACGAGGTAGTAGCTGCGGTCGCTGTCGAAGGCCAGCGGCGCCGGGCGCACCAGCCGGCGCTGCGCCAGTTCGTCGGCGACGAACATCTCGGGCACCAGCGCCACGCCCAGCCCCTGCACGGCGGCCGCGATGCTCATCGAGAACAGCTCGTAGCGCGGGCCCTGCAGGTCGCCGTCGACCTCGACGCCGGCCTGCGCGAACCAGCGCCGCCACGCGTCGGGGCGCGTGGTCTGCTGCAGCAGCGGCAGCCGCCCGAGCGCGGCGGCGTCGGCCGCACCCCCGGGCAGGCGCTGCTGCAGCAGCGCCGGGCTGCACACCGGCACCAGCCGCTCGCCCATCAGCCGCTGGCAGCGGCAGCCGGCCCAGTGGCCGTCGCCGGCGTAGATCGCCGCGTCGAGCCCGCTGCCGTCGAACAGGAACGGGCGCGTGCGCACGTGCAGGTTCAGCTGCAGCGCCGGCTCGGCGCGCGACAGGTCGTTCAGCCGCGGCAGCAGCCAGCGCGTCGCGAAGGTCGGCACCACCGCCAGCTCGATCACCTGGCGCTCGCCGCCGCCGGCGCGCAGGTCGAGCGCGTCGGCCTCGAGCGCCGCCAGCCGCGCCGCGACCTTGCGCGCGTAGGCCGCGCCCGGCGGCGTCAGCACCACGCCGCGGCGCGTGCGGCGGAACAGCTTGACCGCCAGCGCCGCCTCGAGCGCGGCGATCTGCCGGCACACCGCGCTTTGCGTCAGCGCCAGTTCGTCGGCGGCCAGCGTGAAGCTCTGGTGGCGCGCGGCGGCCTCGAAGGCCACCAGGGCGGTCGTGCTGGGCAGTCGGCGGCGCATCGATGGTCCTTTCGAAGTGCGCTTCTTGCACTTGACTATGCCCAATTGTCGTTTGCCGCGCGCGCCGGCCGCGCGTAGCATCGGTTTCACCGCTCGCGCCGAGTGCCGGCGCCGCACAACCGGAGACCACCATGGCCAAAGCCGCCTTCCACTGGGACGACCCGCTGCTGCTCGAGCAGCAGCTCAGCGACGACGAGCGCGCGGTGCGCGACGCCGCGCACGCCTACTGCCAGGAGCGGCTGCTGCCGCGCGTGAAGGACGCCTTTCGCGGCGAGCACACCGACGCGGCGATCTTCCGCGAGATGGGCGAGCTCGGCCTGCTCGGCCCGACGATTCCAGAGCAGTACGGCGGCGCCGGTCTGAACTACGTCGCCTACGGGCTGATCGCGCGCGAGGTCGAGCGCGTCGACTCGGGCTACCGCTCGATGATGAGCGTGCAGAGCTCGCTGGTGATGGTGCCGATATACGAATTCGGCACCGAGGCGCAGAAGAAGAAATACCTGCCGAAGCTCGCCACCGGCGAGTGGATCGGCTGCTTCGGGCTCACCGAGCCGAACCACGGTTCCGATCCCGGGTCGATGGAGACGCGCGCGAAGCGCGTCGACGGCGGCTACCAGCTCACCGGCAACAAGATGTGGATCTCGAACTCGCCGATCGCCGACGTCTTCATCGTCTGGGGCAAGTGCGTGGGGGGCGACCATGACGGCCGCATCAAGGGTTTCATCCTCGACAAGGGCATGAAAGGGCTGTCGGCGCCCGCGATCCACGGCAAGGTCGGCCTGCGCGCCTCGATCACCGGCGAGATCGTGATGGACCAGGTGTTCGTGCCCGACGAGCAGCTGATGCCCGCTGTCGAAGGGCTGAAGGGCCCGTTCACCTGCCTGAACAGCGCGCGCTACGGCATCGCCTGGGGCGCGCTCGGCGCGGCCGAGTTCTGCTACGCCACCGCGCGCCAGTACGTGCTCGACCGCAAGCAGTTCGGCAAGCCGCTGGCGGCCAACCAGCTGGTGCAGAAGAAGCTCGCCGACATGGCCACCGAGATCACGCTGGGGCTGCAGGGCTGCCTGCGCCTGGGGCGCATGAAGGACGAGGGCAGCGCGGCGGTGGAGATCACCAGCATCATGAAGCGCAACAGCTGCGGCAAGGCGCTGGACATCGCGCGCACCGCGCGCGACATGCTCGGCGGCAACGGCATCAGCGACGAGTTCGGCATCGCGCGCCACCTGGTCAACCTCGAGGTGGTCAACACCTACGAGGGCACGCACGACATCCACGCGCTGATCCTCGGACGCGCGATCACCGGCATCGCGGCGTTTTGAACCCCCCCGAAGCGCCTTCGGCGCCTCCCCCCCGGGGGGCGCCGCCAGCGGACTGGCGAAGCCGGATCCGCGGCGGCTGCTCGAAGCGTTGGCGTGCCCCCACCGGCTGACGGTCGATGCATCCCACTGAACAAGATGGTGTCGTGCCACGCCCGCTGGCCGGCGTGCGCGTGCTCGACCTGTCGCGCGTGCTCGCGGGGCCGTGGTGCGGCCAGCTGCTGGCCGACTACGGCGCCGACGTGATCAAGGTCGAGCGCCCCGGCGCCGGCGACGACACGCGCGGCTGGGGGCCGCCTTGGTGGCAGCCCGGGCCGGGCGACGAGCGCACCGCCAGCTACTACCTGGCGGCCAACCGCGGCAAGCGCTCGGTCGCCGCCGACCTGGCCAGCGCCGACGGCCAGGCGCTGGTGCGCGCGCTGGCCGCCGACGCCGACGTGCTGATCGAGAACTACAAGGTCGGCCAGCTCGCCAGGTACGGGCTCGACTTCGCGTCGCTCGCCGACCTGAACCCGCGGCTGGTGTACTGCTCGATCACCGGTTACGGGCAGGACGGCCCGTACGCGCAGCGCCCCGGGTACGACTTCGCGATCCAGGCGCACGGCGGGCTGATGAGCATCACCGGCGAGCCCGACGGCGAGCCGCAGAAGGTCGGCGTCGCGGTGGCCGACCTGATGACCGGGCTGTACGCCACCACTGCCGTGCTCGCCGCGCTGCACGAGGCCCGGGTCACCGGCCGCGGCCGCCACGTCGACGCCGCGCTGCTCGACGTGCAGGTGGCGATGCTCGCGAACCAGGCCAGCGGCTACCTGTGCAGCGGCCGCGTGCCGCAGCGCCAGGGCAACGCGCACCCGAGCATCGTGCCGTACCAGGTGTTCGAGAGTGCCGACGGCCACCTCGTGCTCGCGGTCGGCAACGACGGCCAGTTCGCGCGCTTCTGCGCCGTCGCCGGGCGTGCGGAACTCGCCACCGACCCGCGCTACGCGACCAACACCGAGCGCGTGCGCCACCGCGACGCGCTCGTCGCGGTCGTGCAGCAGCTGCTGCGCGCGCGCGGCACCGCGGCCTGGGTCGACGCGCTCGAAGCCGCCGGCGTGCCCTGCGCGCCGATCCTCGACATCGGCCAGGTGTTCGCCGACCCGCAGGTCGTCGCACGCGGCCTGCAGCGCGCCGCCGCCGGTGCCACGCCGCCGACGGTGCTCAACCCGATGCGCTTCGACGGCCACCGCCCGCAGGCCGCGCGGCCGGCGCCGGCGCTCGACGCCGACGGCGA
>NZ_DAOKZA010000017.1:62615-65510 GCF_035325925.1 Azohydromonas sp.
TGAAGACGGTGATGCTGGTCGACGACGAGCCGCGCCCCGACAGCGGCAAGGCCAAGCTGCGCGTGCTCAACGCCGGCAGCGACGCCGGCGCGCTCGACGTCTACCTCACCGCGCCCGGCGACGCGCTCGACGACGCCAGCGCGGTGGCCGCCGCAGTCGCCGCCGACGCCACCAGCGACTACGCCACGCTCAACGCCGGGCGCTACCGGCTGCGCGTCACCGCCGCCGGCGACCGCGACGACGTGCGCCTGGACGTCGACGGCGTCGCGCTCGACGCCCGCCGCGTCGCGACGCTGCTGCTCACCGGCACGCCGGGCGGCGTGCTGGTCAACGCCGCGCTGGTCAACCAGGGCGGCGCGCTGCAGAACCTGCCGACCGCGGCCGCGCGCGTGCGCGTGGTCGCGGCGATCGGCGGCGGCGCGCGCGTGAACGTGCGTGCCGGCGAGCGCCTGCTCGCCGCCGACGTCGCCTCGCCGCAGATCGGCGCCTACACGCTGCTGCCCGCGGGCACGCACCCGCTGGGTGTCGGCGTCGCCGCCGGCGGCACCGAACTCACGCTGCCGGCGCTGCCGCTGCTCGACGCCGCTGCCGGCGCCGACCTCACGCTGCTCGTCGCCGGTACCGTCGACGCGCCGGTGCTGCGCGTGATCGCCGACGACAACCGCCGCCCGACCGCCGCCGACAAGGCCAAGCTGCGCGTGCTGCACGCGGTGGCCGGGCTCGACGAGGCGATCGCGCTGTCGGTGGGCTTCACGCCGCTGGGCAGCGCCGCTTTCGGCGAGGCCTCGGCGCCGGTGCAGCACGCCGCCGGCAGCGACCAGCTGCTGGCGGTGACCTCGCCGACGCCGCCGACGGTCAAGTTCGCCGACCCCGACGTCACGCTCGACGCCGGCGGGGTCTACACCGTGTTCCTGCTCGGCAGCGCCGCCGACATGCCGGCATCGCTGGCCGGCTCGGTGCGCAAGGACCGCTGACCGGGCGGCGCGCCGTCGCCGCGCTCAGAAGTCGAGGTCGTCCTTGATCGCCGCGATGCCCGCCTTGCCGCACTCGTCGTCGGCGTCGCCGCTGGGTGCGCCCGACACGCCGATGCCGCCGACGATCGAGCCGCCGGCCTCGATCAGCAGGCCGCCGCCCACCGCGGCGAAACGCGGCACGTGGCGGATGCCCGAGCTCGGCTGCCCGGCCTGCGTCGTGCGTGCGAGGTCCGACGTGGGGGTGCGGAAGCTCACCGCCGTCCACGCCTTGTCGAGCGCGAAGTCGGGCGTGTGCGCGCCGGCGAAGCGGTCGCGCCAGGTCGCCTGCTCGATGCCGAAGCGGTCGACCACCGCGACGCTGACCTGGTAGCCGCGCTTGCGGCAGTCCTGCAGCGCCGCATTGACCGCTTTCATCGCGGCTTCGGGTGTGAGCACACGCACCGCGTGCGTGCCGCTGCTGGCCTGGGCGAAGGCGGCGGTCGCGGCGACCAGGGCGGCGGCGCCGACAAGCGTGTGCAGAAGGCGAAGAGGGCGTGGCATGGGCGGGTCTCCGGCGGTCGATGGGTGGGTGGGCTCGAGCGGGGCCGGCGCGACCCCGACGCGGCGATGCTCGCCCGCACCGGGTGCTCGATGCTTGACCGACATCAAGCCGGCGCGCCGACCCCTGCTACCCGCCGCGGCGCAGCACCTTGGGCACCGGCGCCGGGCGCAGGCGGAACGCGTCGGGCATGCCCGACCCGAGCAGCGGGCGCAGGTACAGGCGGAACGCGTCGGTGACGTCGGTGCCGTTGGCGGCGATGAACGCATCGTCCATCGTGCGCGCCTTGCCGGCCACCGCCTCGAGCGGCAGCAGCCGGTAGTCGACCGAGTAGAAGCCGGTGCGTTCGATCGCGACGCTGCCGTCGCGGTCGCCCCACAGCGCGAACTGCACCGCCTTCTCGCCGACCTCGCGGGCCTCGCGCTGGTCGACGTCGGACACGCAGCCGACGAAGCTGCGCTGCAGGTAGCCGAAGGTGTCGCCGCGCACGCGCTTGATCTTCAGCCGGGTCTTGATCTGCTCGCACAGCAGGTCGGCCAGCGCGCCGCTGCCCGACAACTGCAGGTTGCCATGGGCGTCGCGTTCGAGGTCCTTCGCCAGCTGGGCGACGATCGGCGTGCCCGACGCGTCGTGGATGCCCTCGCTGACCGCAACCACGCAGCGCCCGAGCCGGTCGTGGGTGGTCTTCACGTCGGCCAGGAAGCGTTCGATGTCGAAGGTGCGCTCGGGCAGGTAGATCAGGTGCGGGCCGTCGTCGTCGAACTTCTTGCCCAGCGCCGACGCGGCGGTCAGGAAGCCGGCGTGGCGGCCCATCACGACGCCGACGTACACGCCGGGCAGTGCCGCGTTGTCGAGGTTGGCGCCGGCGAAGGCCTGCGCGACGAAACGCGCCGCACTCGGGAAACCCGGCGTGTGGTCGTTGCCGACCAGGTCGTTGTCGATGGTCTTCGGGATGTGCAGGCTGCGCAGCGGGTAACCGGCCTTGCGCGCCTCCTCGGCGACGATGCGCACGGTGTCGGCGCTGTCGTTGCCGCCGATGTAGAAGAAGTGCGCGATCTCGTGCGCCTGCAGGACCTTGAAGATCTCCTGGCAGTACTTCAGGTCGGGTTTGTCGCGCGTCGATCCCAGCGCCGACGCCGGCGTGTTCGCCACCAGCTCGAGGTTGTGGCTGGTCTCCTGCGTCAGGTCGACGAAGTCCTCGTCGACGATGCCGCGCACGCCGTGCTGCGCGCCGTAGACGAGCCGCACGTCGTGGTGGCGCCGCGCCTCGAGCACGACGCCGGCCAGCGACTGGTTGATGACCGCCGTCGGGCCGCCGCCCTGGGCGACGAGGATCTTGCCTGAGGACATCGCGCGCACCTCCTGCGCGCCGAATGTACGCCC
>NZ_DAOKZA010000017.1:65610-72069 GCF_035325925.1 Azohydromonas sp.
ACGCCAGTCTGCCGGCGCGGAAGTCCTCGACGGCGCGGAAGATCTCGTCGTGCGTGTTCATCACGAACGGCCCGTACTGCGCGATCGGCTCGCCCAGCGGCCGCCCGGCGATCAGCAGTGCACGCGCGCCCGTCGGCCCGGCGGCGAGCACCACGCCGTCGCTGCCCGGCGTGTTGGCCAGGATCGCCATGCGTTGCGCCGGCACCGCCTGGCCCTCGATCGCGAGCTGCCCGCGGTACACGTAGACGAACGCGTTGTGCGCCGCCGCCAGCGGCTGCGCGAAGCGCGCGCCCGGCGCCAGCTGCAGGTCCAGGTACAGCGGCTCGGTGGTCTCGCGCTGCATCGCGCCGGCCACGCCGTGGCTGTCGCCGGCGATCACGCGCACCGTCGCGCCTTCGTCGGTGCCGAACTGCGGGATCTCGCCGGCCGCGATGTCGCGGTACCAGGGCTCGCGCATCTTGTCCTTCGAGTGCAGGTTCAGCCACAGCTGGAAGCCTTCCATGCGGCCTTGCTGCTGTTCGGGCAGTTCGCTGTGGATCACGCCGCGCCCGGCGGTCATCCACTGCACGCCGCCGGGGCCCAGCAGGCCCTCGTGGCCGGCGCTGTCGCGGTGGCGCATGCGGCCCTCGAGCATGTAGGTCACGGTCTCGAATCCGCGGTGCGGGTGGTCGGGGAAGCCGGCGATGTAGTCGTCGGGGTTGTCGGTGCCGAACGCGTCGAGCATCAGGAACGGGTCGAGCCGGCGCTGCAGGTCGTGCGTCAGCACGCGCACGAGCTTGACGCCGGCGCCGTCGCTGGTGGGCATGCCGGTGACCAGGCGCTCGACGCTGCGTGCCCGGGTGACGGCGGCGGGGGTGCGGGTGGGTGCGTCCATGGCGTCAATGTAGGGCCGGTGCCCGCGGTGCGCGTTGCACGGTATTGCACGCGGCGTGCAACGCGCGCCGAACCGGCGCTCAGATGCCCAGCAGCTTCTTCGCCTCGCCGAGCATGCGCATCGAGTCGTCGTGCTTGCCGGCCTTGTGCGCCGCCTCGCCGTCGGCGCGCAGTTGCTTCACCTTGGCCATGTCGGCGTCGGCCAGCTTCGGCGCCGTGGCCAGCTTGGCGTCGATCGCGCGCATCTCGTTCGGGCAGTTGTGCGCCAGCGCAAGGCCGGCGGCGCCGGCCAGCGCGAGGGTCAGGACGATTTTTTTCATCTCGCAACTCCTGTCGGACTCGAGGCACATGCCCCGACGGCCGATTCTGTGCGCCCGCCGTCGCCGCGTCGGCGGTGCGGGCATCGGGCCGACGTTCAGCTGCCGAAGAACGCGCCGCGCAACCACTCGACGTGCCCGCCCTCGACCGCGACCACGTCGAAGCGGCAGGGCGGCGGGCTCGCGTAGCGCAGCAGGTAGTGCTGCGCCGCGTGCACGATGCGCCGCTGCTTGGCGGCACCGACGCTGGCTGCGGCGCCGCCGTGCGACGCGTCGCGGCGCGCGCGCACCTCGACGAACACCAGCGTGCCGTCGCGCTCGCGCACGATCAGGTCCACCTCGCCGCCGCGCGCGTGCGGCCCGCCCGCGACCCGATAATTGCGCGCCACCTCCACCAGCCCGTGGCGACGCAGGTGCGCCAGCGCCAGCGCCTCGGCCGCGTCCCCCGCCTGTTTGGTCGTCCCCCGCTTGAGCATCGCCGACACCCTGAAGCGCGCGGCCGCCGACGCCGCGGGCGCGCAGCAGTATCCCGCAGCGACGCTGTACCTGGTGGCCACCCCGATCGGCAACCTGGCCGACCTGACGCTGCGCGCCATCCACGTGCTGGCGCTCGCCGACGCGGTGGCCTGCGAGGACACGCGTGTCGGGGCGCAGCTGCTGCGCCACCTCGGGCTCGAGCACCAGCCGCTGCTGCCGCTGCACCGCCACAACGAGGCCGCTGCCGCCGCCGCGGTGGTCGAGCGGCTCGCCCGCGGCGAGCGCGTGGCCTTCGTCAGCGACGCCGGCACCCCGGCGGTGTCCGACCCCGGCGCACGGCTGGTGGCCGCGGTGCGCACCGCCGGCCACCGCGTGCTGCCGCTGCCCGGCCCGAGCAGCGTCACCACCGCGCTCAGCGTGGCCGGCGACGTGGGGGCGCAGGGTTTCGCCTTCGCCGGCTTCGCGCCGGCCAGGGGGCGCGAGCGCGCGCAGTGGCTGCAGGCGCGTTGCGCGCACGACGACGCGGTGGTGCTGTTCGAGGCGCCGCACCGCATCGAGGCGCTGGCCGCGCAGCTCGCCGCGCTCGACGCGCGGCGCACGGTCACGCTGTGCCGCGAGCTGACCAAGCAGTTCGAGACCGTCGTCACGATGCCCGCCGCCGAGCTGCCCGCCTGGCTGGCCGCCGACGCCGACCGCCGCCGCGGCGAGTTCGCGCTGGTGCTGCACGCGCGCGAGCGCCGCGACGGCGACGACGCGCCGGCCGAGGTGGCCGAGGCGCTGCGCTGGCTGCCGGCGCTGCTGGCCGCGCTGCCGCTGAAGCAGGCGGTGGCGATCGCGGCACAGGTCAGCGGCGCGCCGCGCAACGCGCTTTACGATCGGGCCCTGGCGCTCAGGCAGGAGGGCGGCGATGGCGCAGGCGACGACTGAAGGCTGGTTCGACGGCTTCGAAGGCAGGCACCACGACGTCGACGGCGTGCGCCTGTTCGTGCGCACCGGCGGGCGTGCCGACGCGCCGCCGCTGCTGCTGGTGCACGGTTTTCCGCAGACGCACGCGATGTGGCACCGCGTCGCGCTGCGGCTGGCACCGCACTTCCGTCTGGTGCTGCCCGACCTGCGCGGCTACGGCGACTCGGACCAGCCCGCCGGCGTCGCCGACCACGCGAACTACAGCAAGCGCGCGATGGCCGCCGACCTCGCCGGGCTGATGCGCTCGCTCGGCCACAAGCGTTTCCTGGTGGGCGCGCACGATCGCGGCGCGCGCGTGGCGCACCGCCTCGCGCTGGACCACCCGCAGGCGGTGGCCAAGCTGGCGCTGATCGACATCGCGCCGACGCTGGACATGTACGAGCGCACCGACATGGCGTTCGCACGTGCGTACTACCACTGGTTCTTCCTCGTCCAGCCCGCGCCGCTGCCCGAGCGGCTGATCGGCGGCGACATGCGCTTCTACCTGCACGCCAACCTGGGCGGCTGGGGCAGCGGCGGGCTGGACCACCTCGAGCCGCGTGCGCTGGCCGAATACGAACGCTGCTTCTGCCGCCCCGAGAGCGTGCACGCCGCCTGCGAGGACTACCGCGCCTCCGCCGGCATCGACCTCGAGCACGACCGCGCGTCGCGCGCCGCCGGCCACAAGATCGCCTGCGACCTGCTCGTGCTGTGGGGCGAACGCGGCGTGGTGCACCGCCTGTGCGACCCGCTGGCGCTGTGGCGCGCGCAGTGCGCCGGCGAGGTCAGCGGCCAGTCGATGCCCGCCGGCCACTTCATCCCCGAGCAGCTGCCCGACGCCACCGCCAACGCGCTGACCGAGTTCTTCAACGACTGAACTGGACCACCCCCGCAGCGCCTTCGGCGCCGCACGTCATCAGCGTGCGCGGCGTTCCAGCGGCCGCCGCGCATCCGGCTTCGCCGGTGCGCTGGCGGCGCCCCCCGGGCCGCGGAAGGGGCCCTGCGGGTCCCGGGGGGAAGCGCCGCAGGCGCTACGGGGGTGGGTCAATCAGCGGCGAAGCAGTAGAACCGCCCCGAGCCGCCGGTGCGCGCCAGCGCCTCCTGGCTGCAGCCCACCGTCTGGTGCGAGAAGTTCCACGACTTCGCCCAGGCGTCGGGCAGCGGGCCGATGCGGTCGTGGTGGCCGACGATCGCCGAGCCTTCGCCGCTCTTCGTCCAGCCGCCGCAGGTGGTGTCGGTCTGCGGCGCGAACGCGGTGCCGTCGGCGCGCGAGCCGGTGAGGATGTCGTGCTCGTTCGGGCTGTCGCCGCGCCCGCGCACCACGTTGCCGCGCTCGTCGAGCGCGGTGTCCTTCGAGATGTGGTTGCCGTCGTGCAGGTGCGCCAGGTCGCGCGCGATCAGCTGTCCCTTGGCGTTGTGCCAGGGGCCCTTGCCGATGCGCTCGCGCGCGTGCACCGATGGCACCGCCGGGTTCGACCCCGACGCGAAGGCCCCCGGCACGCTCAGGTAGGCGCGCCAGCTGCGGTGGCCCGCGCCGGCGGCGGCCCCCAGGCGCTGGCAGTGCGCGTCGGCGCCGGCCAGCCCGCCCAGGTCGGCGCCCTTGCCGCTGCCGACGCTGGTCACGAAAAAGCCCATCGGCCCGCCGGGCGGCGAGCTGGCGCAGGCGGCGAGCAACGCCGCGGTGGCGGCGAGGGCAAGGACGCGGGTGCGACGGGTGCGAGGCATCGGCGGCTCCTTCAGTGCGGGTGGAGCCCGCATTACGCGCCGCGGCGCGGCGCCGCGCCTCGGGACGATCCCGCAGTCGGCGTGCGCCGCGACGGCGCCGGGGGCGGGGCGACTCAGGCCGCCGGCGGCGCCGAGTCCAGGAAGCTCTGGCGCGTGAACAGCTTGTCGCTCAAGCGCTTCAGGTTGGGGTAGTCGCCGCGCCAGTCGATGTGGCCGAAGCGGAAGTCCAGGTAACCCAGCGCGCAGCCCACCGCGATGTCGGCCAGCGACAGGTGGTTGCCGGCGCACCACGGCCGGTCGCCCAGGCCCTGGCTCATCGCCTTCACCGCCGAGTGCACGTGCGTCATCTGGCGGTCGACCCAGGCCTGGCTGCGTTCGCCGGCGCCGCGCCCGGGCCAGGTGTGCTCGAGCCGCGCGAGGATGGCCGCGTCGAGCATGCCGTCGGCCAGCGCCTCCCAGGTGCGCACCTCGGCGCGCTCGCGCCCCGACGCCGGGATCAGCTTGCCCACCGGCGACAGCGTGTCGACGTACTCGACGATCACGCGCGAGTCGAACACCGCCTCGCCGCCTTCCATCACCAGGCAGGGCACCTTGCCCAGCGGGTTGCTCTTGCGCACCGCGTCGCTGGTCCACGGGTCCTCGAGCACCAGCTGGTAGTCGAGGCGCTTTTCGGCCATCACGACACGCACCTTGCGCACGTAAGGGCTGGTCGGAGAGCCGATGAGCTTCATGTGGGGGATCGAGTTGTTGTCGCGACTGCAGGGGGGCCCGGACGGGTTGCGAACGATTCTAGCGAGGCACCCCCACCCCGCCGGGGCGCCGGGTTCGGGGGGTGGCGCGCGCCTCAGCGCGGCGGCAGCGTGAAGTCCACCTGCGCCGGGCGGCCCGGCAGCTGCAGCTGCGCCGCGGCCGCCGGCGTGCGCGCGACCACGCGGCCGCCGCGCACCACCAGCAGCCGCGCGGCGCGCAGCCGCAGCGCCTCCACCGGGCTGCGCGCCTGCAGCAGCACGAAGTCGGCGCGGCAGCCGGGTTCCAGCCCGTAGCCTTCCAGCCCCAGGATGCGCGCGTTGTGCACGGTGACCGCGTCGAAGCAGGCGCGCATCGCGTCGGTGCCGGTCATCTGCGCCACGTGCAGCCCCATCGCCGCGACCTCGAGCATGTCGGCACTGCCCAGCGGGTACCAGGGGTCGAGCACGCAGTCGTGGCCGAAGCCCACGGTGACGCCGGCGGCCATCAGCTCGGGCACACGTGTCATGCCGCGGCGCTTGGGGTAGGTGTCGTGGCGGCCCTGCAGCGTGATGTTGATCAGCGGGTTGGCCACCACGTGCACGCCGGCCTCGGCGATCAGCGCGATCAGCTTGGACACGTAGTAGTTGTCCATCGAGTGCATGGCCGTGACGTGCGACGCCGTCACGCGCTGCTGCAGCCCCAGCCGCTGCGCGTGGAAGGCCAGCGTCTCGACGTGGCGGCTCAGCGGGTCGTCGCTCTCGTCGCAGTGCATGTCCACGCGCAGGCCGCGATCGGCGGCCAGCTCGCACAGCAGCCGCACCGACTCGGCGCCCTCGCCCGCCGTGCGCTCGAAGTGCGGGATGCCGCCGACCACGTCGACGCCCAGGTCCAGCGCCTGTGTCAGCTGCGCCAGCGCGGCGGGCGAGCGCAGCGCGCCGTCCTGCGGAAAGGCCACCAGCTGCAGGTCGAGGTGGGGCCGCACGCGCTCGCGCACGTGCAGCAGCGCGCGCACCGCGAGCAGCCGCGGGTCGCACACGTCGACGTGCGAGCGGATCGCCAGCAGCCCGCGCCCCACCGCCCAGTCGCAGTACGCCAGCGCGCGCTCGACGAGGGCCTCCTCGGTCAGCAGCGGCTTCAGCTCGCCCCACAGCGCGATGCCTTCGAGCAGCGTGCCCGAGCGGTTGACGCGCGGCTGCCCGTAGGTCAGCGCCGAGTCCAGGTGGAAGTGCGCGTCGACGAACGGCGGGCTGAGCAGCCAGCCCGCGGCGTCGACCACCTCGACGCCGGCGGGCGCCGGCAGCTGCGGCCCCACGGCGGCGATGCGGCCGTCGACCGCGAGCAGGTCGACGCCGGTGCGGCCGTCGGGCAGGGTGGCGTTGCGGATCAGCATGGG
>NZ_DAOKZA010000018.1:0-71683 GCF_035325925.1 Azohydromonas sp.
GCCTGGTCGGCCACAGCGGCTCGGGCAAGAGCACGCTGGTCAACCTGATCTGCCGCTTCTACGACGTCACCGACGGCGCGATCCGGGTCGACGGCGTCGACCTGCGCCGCTACGCGGTGGCCGACTACCGCCGCCACATCGGGCTGGTGCTGCAGGAGCCGTTCCTGTTCTTCGGCACCGTGGCCGAGAACATCGCCTACGGCAAGCCGGGCGCGTCGCGCGAGGAGATCGTCGCGGCGGCCCGCGCGGCGCACGCGCACGAGTTCATCCTGCGGCTGCCGCACGGCTACGACGCGCTGGTCGGCGAGCGCGGCCAGGGGCTGTCGGGCGGCGAGCGCCAGCGCATCAGCATCGCGCGCGCGCTGCTCATCGACCCGCGCATCCTGATCCTCGACGAGGCCACGTCGAGCGTCGACACCGAGACCGAGCAGGAGATCCAGAAGGCGCTGGACAACCTGGTGCGCGGGCGCACGACGATCGCCATCGCGCACCGGCTGTCGACGCTGCGCCGCGCCGACCGCCTGGTGGTGATGGACCGCGGGCGCATCGTCGAGGTCGGCACGCACGACGACCTGCTCGCGCGCCGCGGCGCCTACTGGCGCCTGTACGAGGCGCAGGCGCGGCAGGTCGACCATGAGGAGGCCGACTTCGCCGAGCGCGTCGTGCCCCCGGCGCCGCCGGCGGCGCACCCGGCGGGCGCGGCATGACGACGCCGCCGATGAACGCAACGGTCGACTGGCGCATCGAGCGCGACGCGCACGCCCGCCTGGTGCTGACGCTGGCCGACGGCGGCGTGCACGTCGGCGTGGTGCCGATGCGCGCCTTCCCGCTGTCGGCGCCCGACGCCGGCGTGTCGCTGGTCGGCGGCGACGGCCGCGAACTGCTGTGGATCGACCGCCTCGACGCACTGCCGCCGGGGCCGCGTGCACTGCTCGACGACGAGCTCGCGGCGCGCGAGTTCGCCCCCGAGATCCTGCGCCTGCGCGCGGTGTCGACGTTCGGCACGCCGAGCACCTGGCACGTCGACACCGACCGCGGCGAGACGCGCTTCGTGCTCAAGGGCGAGGAGGACATCCGCCGCCTCGGCGAGCACGCGCTGCTGGTCACCGACAGCCACGGCGTCGGCTACCGCGTGCGCGACCGCTTCGCGCTGGACCGCCACTCGCGGCGGCTGCTCGAACGCTTCTTGTGACGCGCGCGGACGCCGCCTCACCGCGGCGCACCGAGGCCGGCGAGGTCGAGCAACGCGCGCGCGTACACCTCGGGCGGCTGCGCGCCCTGCAGCAGGTGACGCCGGTCGACGACGACCGAAGGCACCGCGCGGATGCCCGCCTGCAGCCACGCCTGCTCGGCCGCGCGCACCTCGTCGGCGCAGGCATCGCCTTCGATCACCGCGCGCGCCGCATCGAGGTCGAGCCCGGCCTGCGCGGCCGCGTCGAGCAGCACCTCGGGCGCGCCCGGGTTGCGGCCGTCGCGGTGATAGGCTCGCAGCAGCGCGTGCTTCAGCCGGCGCTGCGCCTGCGCGCCGACCCCACCGGCGTGGTGCAGCAGGCGGTGCGCGTCGAAGGTGTTCCACACGCGCCGGCGCTCGCCGAACTCGAAACCCACCGCGGCGCCGCGCTCGCGCAGCGCGTCGCGTGCGGCGTCGAGCTGCGCGTCGTCCATGCCGTACTTGGCCTTCAGGTGCTCGGCGGCGTCCTCGCCGTCGCGGCCGAGCGCGGGGTTGAGCTCGAACGGCTGGAACTGCAGCGCGACCTCGAGCGCGTCGCCGTGCGAGACGCGCATCGCCTCGAGCGCGCGCTCGAGCGCGGCGAGGCCAACCGCACACCAAGGGCAGGCCACGTCGGAGACGAAGTCGATGTGCAGCGTGCGGGCCGTCATGACGCCGATTGTCCCCCCGGGCGGCGGATCGCGCCGGCGCGCGGCGTAGCATCCGCAGCCGTTGCGCCCGCGCGCCCGCCCGCCCCGCCAACTGCCGTGACCCGCTGCCCCCGCCTGCCCCGCGTTGCCGCCGCGCTCACAGCCGCGACGGCGATCGTCGGCTGCGCCGGTTCGCGGGCGCCGCTGTCGGCGTCGCGGTTCGAGAACTTCGACTCGCAGGAGACGCACGCGCGACTCGTCGACGCGACGCCGGCGCAGGCCTGCGAGGCCGCGCGCCGCGCGCTGCTCAGCCAGGGCTACCTGATCGGCAGCGCCGGCGCCGAGTTCGTCAGCGGCCGCAAGTCGTTCCAGCCCACGCGCGAGGCGCAGGTCGACCTGGAGATGCGCGTGGTGTGCGTGCGCGAGTCGCCCGGCGGCGAGATCGCGACGGTGTTCGTCAGCGGCACCGAGGAACGCTACGCGCTGAAGAAGAGCAGCAGTTCGGCCAGCGTCGGCGTCGGCGCGCTCGGGTCGCTGTCGCTGCCGTTCGCCGCCGGCGACGAGGCGCTGGTGCGCGTGGGCACCCAGACCATCACGCAACCGGCCTTCTACGACCGCTTCTACGCGCTGGTCTACCGCTTCCTAGGCGCTCCGTCGCCCGACGTCGACGACGACGCACCGGCGACGCCGCGCTGACCAAGCGAGCGCGCACCGGCAACGGCAATGCGATCGACTACAGTCGATCATTCCCACCCACAGCACAGGAGGTCCCCGATGGGTCTGATCAGTTTCATCAAGGAGGCCGGCGAGAAGCTGTTCGGCACCGGCGAGGCCAAGGCCGCGCAGGAAGCCGCCGCGAAACAGGCCAGCGCCGAGAACGTGGCCCGGCTGAACAAGGCCGCCGGCGACGCGATCGCCAACTACATCGTCGCGATGGGGCTGAAGGTCGACGGCCTGAAGGTCGACGTCGACTCTGGCACCGGCACGGTGACCGTCTCGGGGCAGGTCGCCGACCAGGCCACGCGCGAGAAGGTGGTGCTGTGCTGCGGCAACGTCGACCGTGTCTCGGCGGTCAACGACCAGCTGACCGTCGTCGCGCCGCAGCCCGAGTCGAAGATCTACGTCGTCGTCAAGGGCGACACGCTGTCGAAGATCTCGAAGGAGTTCTACGGCACGCCGAACAAGTACATGCAGATCTTCGAGGCCAACAAGCCGATGCTCACGCACCCCGACAAGATCTACCCGGGGCAGGCGCTGCGCATCCCGCCCGAGGCCTGACGAGGTGCCGGGGCGGGCCGGCCTCAGGCCGGCTCGAGCACGGCCCGCGGCACGGCGGCGCGGGCGTTCGCGAAGACCTCGCGCGCGCAGTCCTCGCAGCAGGCGCAGTGACGCGCGATGCAGGTCTCGTCCTGCAGCGCGTCGAAATCGGTCACGCCGTCGCGCGCGTGGCGCTCGATGTCACGCTCGGAGATGCGGTGGCACAGGCAGACGATCATGACGCGGTCCGGTTCGATTCCTGAATCGGACTCTAGTACAAATGCGAATGCTTCGCAATAGTACTGTCGATCCGGTGATCGCCGGCGCCGCGGCGCTCAGCGCAGCGCCGGCGCCATGCCGCCGAGCGCGCGCACCGCGCTCTCGCCGATGCCGGCGCCGAAGCGCTTGGCCAGCCGCTCGGCCAGGTTGCCGCGCGGCGTGTAGTCGATGATCTCCTCGGCCTTGACGACCTCGCGCGCCACGTAGTCGAGGTTGCCGGTGCGGTCGGCCAGCCCCAGTTCGACGGCCTTCTCGCCGTTCCAGAACAGCCCGGAGAACATCTCCGGCGTCTCCTTCAGCCGCGCGCCGCGGCCGTCGCGCACCGCGTCGATGAACTGGCGGTGGATCTGGTCGATCATCGCCTGCGCGTAGGCCACGTGGCGCTCGTTCTGCGGCGAGAAGGGGTCGAGCATGCCCTTGTTGTCGCCGGCGGTCAGCAGGCGGCGCTCGACGCCGAGCTTGTCCATCGCGCCGGTGAAGCCGAAACCGTCCATCAGCACGCCGATGCTGCCCACCAGGCTCGCCTTGTCGACGAAGATCTCGTCGGCGGCCGCGGCGATGTAGTACGCACCCGACGCGCAGACCTCCTCGACGACGGCGTAGAGCTTCTTGCCGTGCAGCGCCTTCAGCCGGCGGATCTCGTCGTTGACGATGCCCGCCTGCACCGGGCTGCCCCCGGGGCTGTTGATGCGCAGCACCACGGCCTGCGCGCCGGCATCCTCGAAGGCGCTGCGCAGGCCGGCGACGATCGCCTCGGCGCTCGCATCGGCATCGGTGGCGATCTCGCCCTTGACCTCGACCAGCGCCGTGTGCGGGCCCGCCGGCGCCGCCGACAGGCGGCTGTCGACGAAGATGGCCCATGCCACCGCGACGAACAACCCGAACCAGGCGAGCCTGAAGAACACGCGCCAGCGGCGCTCGCTGCGGCGGTCGCGCAGCAGGTCGCGCACCAGCCGCTCGACGGTGTCCTCGAGGCGGGCGCTGCCGGCCGCCGGGGCGGGCCGGGCAGCAGGCGGCGCGGTCGCGCTCGGCGGGGGCGCGCCGGCGGGGTCTTCGGGGTCGGTGTTCATCGCGGTCTCCCGGACGCCGCGGCGGCGTCGTGGTCGTCGAACTGCGGCGGCCGCAGGGCCGCGGAAGGATACCAATACACCCCGTCGGCGCGCTCCTCGAGCGCCACCTCGGTGAGCCGCGCGCGGCCGCACGGCCCGCCGACGCAGCGGCCATTGGCCGGCTCGTAGGTCGCACCGTGCACCGCGCAGACGATGTAGCGCCGCTCGGCGTCGAGGAACTCGCCCGGCAGCCAGTCAAGTTCGCTGGGCACGTGCACGCAGCGGTTCAGATAGGCCACCGCGCGGCCTTCGAAGCGCAGCGCGAACGCGCGCATCGGCTCGCCGCGCCAGACCACGTCGAAGAGCAGCGCGCGGCCGCGCTCGACGAGCTCGTCGCCGCGGCACAGGAACTGCGCCGCGTCGCCGGCGCGGGCGTCGTCAGCCATGCCGCAGCAGCCAGTCGTGCAGCTCGCGCGTGCTGTGCGCCACCGCCAGCGGCTCGTGACCGACCAGCTGCGCCGGCTCGTGCGCGCCGTAGGCCACGGCGACGCAGGCGGCGCCGGCGTTGGCCGCGAGCTGCAGGTCGTGCGTGGTGTCGCCGATCATCAGCGTGCGCTCGGGCGGCACGTCGAGCTCGTCCATCAACTCGAGCAGCATGCGCGGGTGCGGTTTGCTCGCGGTCTCGTCGGCGGTGCGGGTAGCGTCGAACACGCCGCGCAGCCGGGCATGCGCCAGCGCGTCGTTCAGACCCTGCCGCCCCTTGCCGGTGGCCACCGCGAGCAGCTGGTTGCGCGCCTTCAGCGCGCCGAGCATCTCGAGCGTGCCGTCGAACAGGCTCAGCTCGTGCTGGCGCGCCAGGTAGTGGTGGCGGTAGCGGTGGCCGAGCTCGGCGTAGCGCTCGCTCGGCAGCGACGGCGCGGCGTGGCGCAGTGCGTCGTGCAGCCCGAGCCCGATGACGTAGGCCGCGTCGGCGTCGCTGGGCACCGCCGCGCCGACGTCGCGGCAGGCGTCCTGGATGCAGCGCACGATCGACGCGGTCGAGTCGAACAGCGTGCCGTCCCAGTCGAAGACGACGAGGTCGAAGCGGCGTGAGGTGGCGTTCACGGCGGCAAGTGTCGCGCAACGGCCGCGCGTCTCCCGGTCACCGGTCTTGCGCCAGCGCGTCGAGCAGCGCGGCGCAGTCCGCCGGCAGCGGCGCCTCGAGCACGACACGATCGCCGCTGGCCGGGTGGTCGAACGCCAGGCGCCGCGCGTGCAGGAACATGCGCTCGAAGCCCCGGTCGCGCGCGAACGCCTTGTTGCGCGCGAAGTCGCCGTACTTCGGGTCGCCGACGATCGGACAGCCGGCATGCGCCAGGTGCACGCGGATCTGGTGCGTGCGCCCGGTGGCGATGCGCACGTCGAGCAGCGTGCAGCCGCCGACGCGGCGCACGACCTGCACGATCGAGATCGATCGCTGTGCCGCCTCGTGGCCGGCGCCGACCACGCGCACGTGACGCTCGCCCTGCGCGTCGGTGCCCTTGAGCAGCGGCAGGTCGATGACCTTGCGCTGCGCCGGCCAGTCGCCGAACACCAGCGCCGCGTACAGCTTCTCTGTGCCGCGCGCGCGGAACTGGTCCTGCAGGTGTTTCAGCGCGCTGCGCTTCTTGGCCAGCAGCAGCAGCCCCGAGGTCTCCTTGTCGAGGCGGTGCACCAGTTCGAGGAACCGCGCTTCGGGCCGTGCGCGGCGCAGCTGCTCGATGACGCCGAAGCTCACACCGCTGCCGCCGTGCACCGCGACGCCGGCCGGCTTGTCGATCGCCAGCAGGTGCTCGTCCTCGTGGACGGCGGCGAACTCGCGCGGCGGCGCCGCCGTCGCGGACGGCGCGGCGACGCGCACCGGCGGCACGCGCACCGTGTCGCCGGCGGCCAGGCGGGTGTCGGCCCCGGCGCGGCCCTTGTTGACGCGCACCTCGCCGCTGCGGATCAGCCGGTAGACGTGGGTCTTCGGCACGCCCTTGAGCAGGCGCAGCAGGAAGTTGTCGAGCCGCTGCCCGTCGCCGCCTTCGCCGACCAGCACCTGCCGCACCGGCGGTGCCGAAGGCCGGATCGGCGCGGCTTGGCCCGGCTTTTTCGGCGCACCGGCCGCGGCGGCTTCCGCCCCTATAATTCGCGCGCGCACCTGGAAACGGTAAGTGCTTGATTCGTCAGAGTTTAGCCGGGCACCCGCCCCGCCCCAGGAGGACGCACAACCGGTGATGCAACGCCACCGGCCGACGACGGGCCCGGTCCCCACGTGACCCCGCAGCCGCCGACCGAGGGTGGAAGAGACACCGCCAGAAGAATCCCGCCACGGGCCCGTGGGAAGCAACGCACGGGCCTGCGGCATCGACCAGGTTGATCGGTGCGACGGTCGCAAGTCCGCTCGCGCCAGCGCCCAGTGAACGCGCGTCCGTTGTCGCCCCCGCCGTCCCCCGAACCGCTGCCGCGCCCGCCACGAGCGAGTGCGCGCGCAGTGCCGCGCGCCGCCGCGCGGCCGCGGGACGTCCACGGGGCGCGCGCACGCTCGTCCGCCGGTGCGCACGTGGCTTCGCCGCGCGACTGACCGCTTCAGCGGACGGCGCGCGGCCCCGGCCAGTTCCTCCCCGGTTCTTCTTCGGTCGCTCGTGCATCGAACTGCCGCCGGCTTCGCGCCGGCGGCTGGGCCTGAACGCGGCCGCGCGCACGACGCCGGCCGCGATGGAGTGCACGTCAATGAAACGCATGCTGATCAACGCCACGCAGCCCGAGGAGCGGCGCCTGGCGATCGTCGACGGGCAGAAGCTGCTCGACTTCGAGACCGAGATCGAGGGGCGCGAGCAGCGCAAGGGCAACATCTACAAGGCCGTCGTCACGCGCGTCGAGCCCAGCCTGGAGGCCTGCTTCGTCGACTACGGCGAGGACCGCCACGGCTTCCTGCCGTTCAAGGAGATCTCGAAGAACTACTTCCGCGAGGGCGTCGAGGCGCGCAGCGCGAAGATCGGCGACGCGATCAAGGAAGGCCAGGAACTGCTGGTGCAGGTCGAGAAGGAGGAGCGCGGCAACAAGGGCGCCGCGCTGACGACCTTCGTCAGCCTCGCCGGCCGCTACCTGGTGCTGATGCCCAACAACCCGCGCGGCGGCGGCGTGAGCCGGCGCATCGAGGGCGAGGACCGCGAGGAGCTGAAGGAGAACCTCGAGGCGCTCGACTACCCGAAGGGCATGAGCCTGATCGCGCGCACCGCCGGCATCGGCCGCAGCGTCGCCGAGTTGCAGTGGGACCTGAACTACCTGCTCAAGCTGTGGGACGCGATCGACGGCGCGGCCAAGGCCGGCAAGGGCGCGTTCCTGATCTACCAGGAGTCGTCGCTGGTGATCCGCGCGATCCGCGACTACTTCACCGCCGACATCGGCGAGATCCTGATCGACACCGACGACATCTTCGATCAGGCGCAGCAGTTCATGAACCACGTGATGCCCGACCAGGCTTCGCGGGTGAAACGCTACCGCGACAACGCGCCGCTGTTCTCGCGCTTCCAGATCGAGCACCAGATCGAGACCGCGTTCTCGCGCACCGTCAACCTGCCCTCGGGCGGCGCGATCGTCATCGACCACACCGAGGCGCTGGTGTCGGTGGACGTCAACTCCGCGCGCGCCACCCGCGGCAGCGACATCGAGGAGACCGCCACGCGCACGAACCTGGAGGCCGCCGACGAGATCGCGCGCCAGATGCGGCTGCGCGACCTCGGCGGGCTGATCGTCGTCGACTTCATCGACATGGAGGAGAGCAAGAACCGCCGCGAGGTCGAGCAGCGCCTGCGCGACGCGCTGCGCCAGGACCGCGCGCGCGTGCAGTTCAGCTCGATCTCCAAGTTCGGCCTGCTGGAGCTCAGCCGCCAGCGGCTGCGTCCCGCGCTGTCCGAGGGCAGCCACATCACCTGCCCGCGCTGCAACGGCACCGGGCACATCCGCGACACCGAGAGCAGCGCGCTGCAGATCCTGCGCATGGTGCAGGAGGAGTCGATGAAGGAGAACACCGCCGCCGTGCACGTGCAGGTGCCGGTGGAGGTGACGAGCTTCCTGCTCAACGAGAAGCGCACCGAGATCACGAAGATCGAGCTCAAGCAGCGCGTGACCGTGCTGCTGATCCCGAACCCGCACCTGGAGACGCCGAACTACAAGCTCGAGCGGCTGCGCCACGACGACCCGCGCCTCGAGGCCTACCGCGCCAGCTACACGATGATCGAGGAGCCCGACGACGAGGTCGGCATCACGCGCCGCGAGAAGGCCAAGGCCAAGCAGGAGCCGGTGATCAAGGGCGTGCTGCCCGACTTGCCGCCGGCGCCGCTCGAACCCAAGCCGGCGCCCGCGCCGATCGCGCCGCCGCCCGTGACGCCGCCGGCGGCGGCCACGCCGGCCGCCCCGGCTGCGGCGGCCGGCAGCGGCTTCTTCGGCTGGATCCGCAGACTGTTCGGCGCCGCGCCGGCGGCGACGCCGGCGCGGGCACCGCTGGCTGCGCCCGCCGAGGCGGCGCCCGGGCCGCGCGAGACACGCGAGGAGGCACGCGAGCCGCGCCGCGGCGACCAGCGCCGCGGTGACCGCGGCGGTCGCGGTCGCGGTGGCGAGGCGCGCGGCGGACGCGGCGACGAGCGCCGCGAAGAGCCGCGCCAGGGCGAAGCGCGCCGCGACGGCCGCCGCGACCAGCGACGCGGCCCCGCCGACGCGGCCGCCAAGCCCGTCGACGAGCAGCGCGGCGCGCGGCCGCAGCCCGTGGCGCCGGCCGCCGAGCCGGCCAGCGAACGCGAAGCGGTCGCCTCGTTCGTCGACACGCAGCCCGGCGGCGAGGGCGACGCCGGCAGCGCCGCGCGCGACGGCCGCCGGCGCCGCGGGCGTCGTGGCGGCCGCGGCCGCGACGCGGCGCGCGCCGAGGTGCCGGGCGCCGACGAGTCGCTCGACGCCGAGACCGTCGCCGAGGAGGCGGTCGAGACGATGCCGCCGACCGACGTCGAACGGTCGGCCGAAGCCGCGGTGGTCGCCGCCGAGGCGGTCGAAGCCGGAATCGAAGCCGGCGAAGGCGAAGCCGACGCTGACGGCGAGCGCAGGGCACGCCGCCGCCGTCGCGGTCGCCGCGATCGTCGCGACGGCGACGAGGTGACCGCCGTCGACGTCGGCGAGCAGGCCGCGGAAGGCGCCGCGGTCGACACCGCGGTCGAGGCCACGAGCGAGCCCGCCGCGGAGGTCGCCGTGGACGCGGTCGCAGCGCCGCCGGCGGTGCGCACCGCGGCCGTCGTGCCGCCCGCCGTGCCGCAGGAGGTGGTGCTCGAGGTGGTTGCGGTCGAGGCGCCACCGGCGCCGCCGGCGGTCGCCGCGGTGCCGGGCTACGTGCTGCCGGCCGACGAACTGATCGCCGTCGCGCAGCGCGCCGGGCTCGAATGGGTCAATTCCGACCTCGACAAGGTGCGCGCCGCGCAGGCGGCGATCGCCAGCGAGCCGCCGCCGGTGCGCGTGCCGCGCGAGCGCAGGCCGCAGATCGTCGTCGACGAGGGGCCGCTGGTGCTGGTCGAGACGCGCAAGGACCTGTCGCAGATGAAGCTGCCGTTCGAGCTCGCGGGCGGCGCGGCGGGCGCGGCACCGACGGCGCACTGACCCGTCGTTGCGCCGCGGCGCGGCGGCTGGCCCCGTCAGGGCAGCCGCTCGAGCGCGTGCTGGTACGGGCGGTGGTGCATCAGTTCGTCCCAGCTCAGCGGCGGCAGGTGCGGCAGCAGGGCCAGGCGCCGCGCCTCGCTGTCGGGGTCGGGTCGCCAGCTGCCGGCGTCGGCCTGCGCGGCGAGGCCGTCGATCAGGTCGTCGACGGCGCGCCCGCCGTCCACGCTCTGGTTGCACAGCAGCACCAGGTCGCAGCCGGCGTCGAGCGCCAGCGCCGCCGCCTCGGCGTAGCGCAGCTCGCGACCGGCGAGCCGGCGCGCGCCGGCCATGCTCAGGTCGTCGCTGAAGATCGCGCCGTCGAAGCCGAGCCGCCCACGCAGGATCTCCTTCAGCCAGCGCGCCGAGAAGCCGGCGGGCCGGGCGTCGACCCTCGGGTAGATCACGTGCGCCGGCATCACGCTGGCCAGGCTGGTGCCGAGCCACTCGTAGGGCCGGGCGTCGTCGGCGAGGATCGTGGCCAGCGCGCGACGGTCGACCGGCACGTCGACGTGGCTGTCCGCGGCGACGTGTCCGTGGCCGGGAAAGTGCTTGCCGCAGTTGGCCATGCCGGCGAGCAGCAGCCCGTGCATCAGGCTCTTGGCCAGCAGCGTCGCCACGCGCGGGTCGCGGTGGAATGCGCGGTCGCCGATCACCGTGCTCGGTCCGTGGTCGAGGTCGAGCACCGGCGCGAAGCTCAGGTCGACGCCGCAGGCGCGCAGCTCGCTGCCGAGCACGTACCCGCACGCGGTGGCGGCGTCGGTGGCGGCCATCGCGTCGCGCATCCACAGCTCGCCGAGGCTTCGCATCGGGGGCAGGTGCGTGTAGCCGTCGCTGCGGAACCGCTGCACGCGCCCGCCCTCGTGGTCGACGCAGATCAGCAGGTCGGGGCGCAGCGTCTTGATCTCGGCGGTCAGTGCGACGAGCTGCCGGCGGTCGCGCCAGTTGCGCGCGAACAGGATCAGCCCGCCGACCAGCGGGTGCGCGAGGCGTCGGCGGTCGTCGGTGTTCAGCTCGGTGCCAGCGACGTCGAGCACGACGGGGGCGTGGACAGTCATGGCGACGGGTTCTCCAGGGTCTCGACGACGACGACGCTGGTCGCGTAGTCGCTCTCGTCGCTGAGTGTGACGTGCGCGCGAAGGTGGCGCGCATCGAACCACTCGGCCAGCTCGCCGTGCAGGCGCACGTACGGCTGTCCGCTCGGGTGGTTGAGGATTTCGCAGGCGCGCCAGGTCATCGGCATGCGCATGCCCAGCCCGATCGCCTTCGAGAACGACTCCTTGGCGGAGAAGCGCGTGGCCAGGAACGCGAGGCCGCGCCGCGCCGAGCGCGCGTGCCGCGCGTGGTACACGCGCAGCTCGTGCGGTCCCAGCACCCGCTCGGCGAAGCGCTCGCCGCGCCGCTCGAGCGTGGCGGCGATGCGGCGCAGGTCGACGATGTCGGTGCCGATCGCGTAGATGGCCACGGCGCGTCAGCGCGCGAACGCGCGCCCGATGCAACGCTGGTAGTCGCGCACCGTCTCGGCGTAGCCCAGCTCGAGTGCGTCGGCGATCAGCGCGTGGCCGATCGACACCTCCCGCACACCGGGCACGGCGCGCAGAAAATCGGCGAGGTTGTCGCGGTTCAGGTCGTGCCCGGCGTTCAGCCCCAGCCCGGCCGCCAGCGCCGCCTCGCCGGCGCTTGCGTAGCGCGCGAGCATGTCGGCCTGCACGGGCGTGCCGTGGGCGCGCGCATAGGCCTCGGTGTAGAGCTCGACGCGGTCGGCGCCGGAGGCGCGCGCGTGCGTCATCGCCTCGGGCAGCGGGTCCATGAACAGGCTCACGCGCACGCCCAGCGCGTGGCACTCGTCGATCAGCGGGCGCAGCGTGGCGGCATCGGCCGGCAGGTTCCAGCCGTGGTCGGACGTGAACTGCCCCTCGGTGTCGGGCACGAAGGTGGCCTGGTGCGGCTTCACGGCGCGCACGAAGTCCATCAGGTTGTGCAGCGGGTTGCCCTCGATGTTGTACTCGGCGTGCGGACGATCGCGCAGCAGTTCGGCCAGCTCGTGCACGTCGTGCGCGCGGATGTGGCGGCCGTCGGGGCGCGGGTGCACGGTGACGCCCTGCGCGCCGGCGTCGAGCACGATCGTCGCCGCACGCGTGACGCTGGGGATGCCGAGGTGGCGCGTGTTGCGCAGCAGGGCGACCTTGTTCAGGTTCACCGACAGCGCGGTGCGCGCGTCGCGGGCGCACGCTTCGGGGGCGACGAGCGGGTTCATCGGGCGGGCTCGGTGGTGTGCAGGTCGATCAGGGCCGGCGCGGGGCGGCGAGTCGCTGCAACTCGCGCACCAGGTCGCGCGTGCGCAGCGACGGCGTGCCCAGATGATAGTGAAGCACCGCGCGCAGCATCGTGCGCAGCGGCGCACCGTGCGCCTGGCACGCGGCACGCAGCGCGTCGACGCCGCGGCGGTCGAGCGCGGCCTGCAGCGCGACCCAGCCGTGCCCGTGGAGCGACGCACCGTGGCCGCTCGCCTCGACCAGCCCGGTCTCCGCGTGCAGCACGTACGCCGCCCGCGGCTGCAGCGCCTGCTGCGTCGGCGTGGCCATCGACAGGTCGGGCAGCAGGCCGATCTCGCGCAGCAGCACCAGCTCGAACGCCCGCAGCGCCGCCTGCGTGGCGGTCTCGTCGGCGCCGATCGCGGCGAGGGTGTCGGCGTAGGCGTCGAACAGCGTCGCGTGCGCGTCGTGGCGCGCGAGCAGTTTCATCAGCAGTTCGTTGAGGTAGAAGCCCGACAGCAGCGCCGCGCCGCCGGCCAGCGGCGCGCCGCCGGCCCACTCGGCGGCGCGCAGCGGGTGGACCTCGGCCGCGGCCTGGTCGTCGGCCGCGCCGCGGCCGAGCGTGACCGCGAGCCGCTGGAACGGCAGCAGCACCGGGCGCAGCTGCGAGGTCGGCCGCTTCGCGCCCTTCGCGACGACGACCACGCGGCCGAGCTCGCGCGTGAACAGGTCGACGATCAGGCTCGACTCGCTCCAGTCCCAGCGGTGCAGCACGTAGGCCGCCAGCGGCGCGGCGGCGGCGCGGCGCGCTCGGCTCATGCGCTCACTCGTAGCCGTAGCTGCGCAGGTGTTCCTCGCTGTCGGCCCAGCCCGAGCGCACCTTCACCCACAGCTCGATGTGCACTTTCGCGTCGAGCAGGCGCTCGAGGTCGTGCCGCGCCTCGGTGCCGATGCGCTTGATGCGCTCGCCGCCCTCGCCGATGACCATCGCCTTGTGCGCGTCGCGCTCGACGACGATGGTCGCGGCGATGCGGCGCAGCGCGCCGTCCTCCTCGAACCGGTCGATCAACACCGTCGACGCGTACGGCAGCTCGTCGCCGGTCAGGCGGAACAGCTTCTCGCGCACGATCTCGCTGGCCAGAAAGCGCTCGCTGCGGTCGGTCAGGTGCTCGGGGTCGTAGAACCAGGGCTGCGCGGGCAGGTACGGGCGCACGATGCCCAGCAGCCGCTCGACGTCGGCCGGCTTCTTCGCCGACAGCGGCACGAACTCGGCGAAGTCGGCGCGCTCGCCCATGCTCTTGAGCCACGGCAGCAGCTCGCTCCTGCGGTGCACCGCGTCGACCTTGTTGGCCACCAGCAGCACCGGCTTGCCCTGCATCGCGCCGCCTTGCAGCAGCGCCAGCACCTTCGCGTCCTCCAGGCCGAAGCGGCCCGCCTCGACGACGAACAGCACGACGTCCACGTCGACCAGCGACGCGACCACGGTGCGGTTGAGCGTGCGGTGCAGCGCCGAGCCGTGTCGCGTCTGGAACCCCGGCGTGTCGACGAACACGAACTGCGTGTCACCCTCGGTGCGAACGCCGGTGATGCGGTGGCGCGTGGTCTGCGCCTTGCGCGAGGTGATGCTCACCTTCTGCCCGACCAGCGCGTTGAGCAGCGTCGACTTGCCGACATTCGGCCGGCCGACGATGGCCACCAGCCCGCAGCGCTGGGGTTGCGCGGTGCTCAACTTCTCAGCGGTCCACCCGCCCGGTCGCTGGCCTTGAGCGTGTCGAGCATGCGCCCGGCGGCCTCCTGCTCGGCGGCGCGGCGCGAGCGTCCGCGCCCCTGCTCGGCGAGCCCCAGCGTGGCCACCGCGCACTCGACCTCGAAGGTCTGCGCGTGCGCCTGTCCGCGCGTGGCGACGATGCGGTAGGCGGGCACCGGCAGCTTGCGCGCCTGCAGCCACTCCTGGAGTTCGGTCTTCGCGTCCTTGCTCCAGCTGCCGGCGTCGGTGCCGGCGATCAGTTCGCCGAACAGCCGCCGCACCATCGCCTGCGCCGGGTCGAAGCCGCCGTCGAGGAACACCGCGCCGATCAGCGCCTCGAGCGCGTCGGCGAGGATCGACGGGCGCTGCGCGCCGCCGCCGCGCGCCTCGCCGTCGGACATCCGCAGCACTTCGGGCAGGCCCAGCGCGAGCGCGACGCGGTGCAGGCTTTCCTCGCGCACCAGGTGCGCGCGCACGCGCGTCAGATCGCCCTCGTCGGATCCGGCGAAGCGCTCGAACAACTGCGCCGAGACCGCGGCGCTGAGCACCGCGTCGCCGAGGAACTCGAGCCGCTCGTTGTGGTCGGCGCCGAAGCTGCGGTGCGTCAGCGCGCGCACCAGCAGGAGGGGCTGCGCGAAGCGATGACCCAGGCGTTGCTGCAGGGCGTCGAGTCGCGGGTCCATGCGTGGCGTGGGCGCCGGCGCGGCGCTCAGCGCGAGCGCCCTTCGTACTTGATGAGCAGGAACACCGGCGACATCAGTTCGACCTCCTTGTCGTAGGCGAAGCGGATGACGACGCGGTCGTTCTCCTTCGTCACCTCGAGGTCCTTGCCCGAGATCGACGAGATCGAGTACTCGATCTCCTTCTGCTTCTCGAACGCGGCGCGGATCTCGGGCACGGTGGTCGCACCCTCGGTGGCGATCTTGTTGACCGCGCGCTGGATCGTCAGGTACTCGTTGACCGTCGGCACCACCCGCAGCGCGACGAGCGCGACGAAAGCGACGACGATGGCCCACAACAGCAGCCCGATGAGCGAGATGCCGCGCTGGCGCGCGCCCGTACGTCTCCCTCCTGCGTGCATGCCCGATCTCCCTGTGGTTCAGTGGAAGCTGCCGATGCGTCCGAGGTTACCGAAATTCATCCACACGAAGAAGGCCTTGCCGACGATGTTGCGGTCCGGCACGAAGCCCCAGTAGCGCGAATCCTGCGAATTGTCACGGTTGTCGCCGAGCACGAAGTAGTGGCCGGGCGGCACGGTGCAGCTCACGCCCTCGGCGCTGTAGCGGCAGGCGTCTCGGTGCGGGAACGAGGCGACCGCCGGGATGAAGCCCGGGCGGTCCTTGTCGACCAGGATGCGGTGCTCGACCTCGCCGAGCTTCTCGGAGAACTGCAGCGCGTAGCGCATGCTGTCGTCGTCGTAGAACTCGGGCAGCGGCGTCAGCGGCACCTCGACGCCGTTGATCGCCAGCCGCTTGTTCAGGTAGCTGACCTCGTCGCCGGGCAGTCCGGCGACACGCTTGATGTAGTCCACGCGCGGGTCGACGGGGTAGCGGAACACGATCACGTCGCCGCGCTGCGGCTCGTGGTTGGCGACAACCTTGGTGTTGACCACCGGCAGGCGGATGCCGTAGTGGAACTTGTTGACCAGGATCAGGTCGCCGATGGCCAGCGTCGGAATCATCGACCCCGACGGGATCTTGAACGGCTCGAACAGGAACGAGCGCAGCAGGAACACCGCGACGATGACCGGGAACAGGCCGGCGGTCCAGTCGAGCCACCAGGGTTGCGCGAGCACGCGCTGGCGCGCCTCGGCAAGGTCGCCGTCGACCTTGTCGATGCCCATCCTCTGCAGTTCGGCGCGGCGCTGCGCATCCTGCTGCTCGAGCCGCGCGGCCGCCGCGACGCGCGCCGGCCTGAAGTACAGCTTCTCGGCCAGCCAGTACGTGAAGGTGACCAGCGACAGCAGCAGCAGCAGCAGCGCGAAGTTGCCCATCCAGTAGCCCATGAACCAGCCACCCAGGTAGATGGCGAGCGCGCCGTACAGCACCGCGGTGAGGGAACTCATCAGTCTTCGACCTGGAGGATGGCCAGGAAGGCCTCTTGCGGCACCTCGACGGTGCCGATCTGCTTCATGCGCTTCTTGCCGGCCTTCTGCTTTTCGAGCAGCTTGCGCTTGCGGGTGATGTCGCCGCCGTAACATTTTGCCAGCACGTTCTTGCGCAGCGCCTTGATGTTCTCGCGCGCGATGATGTTGGCGCCGATCGCCGCCTGGATCGCCACGTCGTACATCTGCCGCGGAATCTGCTCGCGCATCTTGGCCGCCACCGCGCGGCCGCGGAACTGCGCCTGCGAGCGGTGCACGATCATCGCCAGGGGGTCGACGCGCTCGCCGTTGATCAGGATGTCGACCTTCACGACGTCGGCGGCGCGGTACTCCTTGAACTCGTAGTCCATGCTCGCGTAACCGCGCGACACCGACTTCAGCTTGTCGAAGAAGTCGAGCACGATCTCGGCCAGCGGCAGCTCGTAGGTCAGGTGCACCTGCTTGCCGTGGTAGGCCATGTTGACCTGGATGCCGCGCTTCTGGTTGGCCAGCGTCATCACCGGGCCGACGCAGTCCTGCGGCATGTACAGCTGCACCGTCACGATCGGCTCGCGGATCTCGCGGATACGGCCGACGTCGGGCATCTTGCTCGGGTTCTCCACCTGCAGCACGGTGCCGTCGTTCAGCTCCACCTCGTAGACCACGCTGGGCGCGGTGGTCACCAGGTCCTGGTCGAATTCGCGTTCGAGGCGCTCCTGCACGATCTCCATGTGCAGCAGCCCGAGGAAGCCGCAGCGGAAGCCGAAGCCCAGCGCCTGGCTCACCTCGGGTTCGTAGCGCAGGCTGGAGTCGTTGAGCTTGAGCTTCTCGAGTGCGTCGCGCAGCTGGTCGTACTCGCTCGCCTCGGTGGGGTACAGGCCCGCAAAGACCTGCGGCTGGATCTCCTTGAAGCCGGGCAGCGGTTCGCTGGCCGGCCCGGCGTTGTTCGGCAGCTTCTTCTCCAGCGTCACGGTGTCACCGACCTTGGCCGCGGCGAGCTCCTTGATGCCGGCGATCAGGAAGCCGACCTCGCCGGCGCGCAGCAGCTCGCGCGGCTCGCTCTTGGGCGTGAAGACGCCCATCTGCTCCAGCGGGTAGACGGTGTGGGTGGCCATCAGGCGGATGCGGTCGCCCTTCCTCAGTTCGCCGTCGACCACGCGCACCAGCATCACCACGCCGACGTAGTTGTCGAACCAGGCGTCGATGATCATCGCGCGCGGCGGTCCGTCGGGGTTGCCGCGCGGCGACGGCATGCGGGCGATCACCGCCTCGAGGATGTCGTCGATGCCCTCGCCGGTCTTCGCCGAGCACGGGATCGCGTCGGACGCGTCGATGCCGATCACGTCCTCGATCTCGCGCTTCGCGCCTTCGGGGTCGGCCTGCGGCAGGTCCATCTTGTTGAGCACCGGCACGACCTCGACGCCGAGGTCGAGCGCGGTGTAGCAGTTGGCCACCGTCTGCGCCTCGACGCCCTGGCTGGCGTCGACCACCAGCAGCGCGCCCTCGCACGCCGACAGCGAGCGGCTGACTTCGTACGAGAAGTCCACGTGCCCGGGCGTGTCGATCAGGTTGAGCTGGTACGTCCTGCCATTGCGCGCGGTGTAGTGCAGCGCGGCGGTCTGCGCCTTGATCGTGATGCCGCGCTCGCGCTCGATGTCCATCGAGTCGAGCACCTGCGCCTCCATCTCGCGGTCGGACAGCCCGCCGCAGCGCTGGATCAGGCGGTCGGCGAGCGTGCTCTTGCCGTGATCGATGTGGGCGATGATGGAGAAGTTGCGGATGTGGTCCATCGGTTTGGGCAGGGCATGACGGCCGGAGGGCGACGCGACGACGGGAGCCGCATCGCGCCGGCGCGCCAGCGGTTCATTCGGTCGCGCGTGGCTTCGGCCGGCGTGTCGCGCGATCGATCACGGGGCCGCGACGCTGCACGACGAAGCGCTCGCACCGCGTCCCGCGGCGTGCGCCGAGGGCAAAAAAATAAGGCGCGCCGAAGAGGTGACGCGCCTTCCAACAAAACGTATGGCAACTGCTTGTTGGGCTTTTATTGTAGCCAAAAGGACCGGGCTGGAGACCGCGCCAATGCTTGATTTGCGGCCGTTGCAGCCCGCCAACAGGCGAATGTTGTCAACAGAAAATCCACAGGTTCGGTGCGTTCCATGGTGTGAGCGCTCGCACGCTCAGTGGTACCCCTTCGATGAGAGAAACGAGCCGTTGAAACGCATCATTGTAGACGCCGGCGCGATCAATCCTCGACCTCTGGCGCGAGTTCCAAAGCGAACACTCACATCAAACGCTACGCGTGGCCCACATCCGGCCAGCGACCATCCCGCATGCTGGAAAGACCCGCTGCGCTGCTCGGATCTGTCGCAGACCGCGGGTGGCCCTGACTCCTCGCGGACGCGGGCGCCGGACCGGCGCCGCGGTTCAGCCGCGCGGGCGCACGACGAGGTAGTTCACCCAGTCGCCGCGCCGCACCATCAGGCTGACCGGCTTTTCCTTGTCGACCTTGCCGACGACGCTGTTGAACTGCTTTGCGTCGCCGATCTCGCTGTTGTTGACCGACAGGATCACGTCGCCCTCGCGCAGCCCGGCGCGTGCCGCAGGCCCCTCGACCGCAGCCACCACCACGCCACCGCGCAGCTTGAGTTCGCGCTTCTGCGCCTCGCTCAGGTCGTTGACGGCGACACCGATCGCGGTGGTCTGCGCCGGCGCCGGCGTCGTCGTCTGCGCGACGCGGCGCGGACGGTCGGGCTCGAACTCCGCCACGGCGACACTCAGATCTCGGTAACTGCCGCGACGGAAGACCTGCACCTTCGATTGCGTCCCGGGTGCGGTGCCGCCGATCATGCGCGGCAGGTCGATCGACTTGTCGACCGCCTTGCCGTCGACGCGCACGATGATGTCGCCCGCCTCGATGCCGGCCTTGTCGGCCGGGCCACCGCTCTCGACGCTTTGCACCAGCGCGCCGCGCGCCTCGCCCAGGCCGATCGCCTCGGCGACCTCCTTGGTCACCGGCGCGATCTGCACGCCGATGCGCCCGCGAATCACACGCCCGTGCTGGCGCAGCTGCTCGGACACGCGCACCGCCTCGTCGATCGGGATCGCGAACGAGATGCCCATGAAGCCGCCCGAGCGGCTGTAGATCTGCGAGTTGATGCCGACGACCTCGCCGCGCAGGTTCAGCAGCGGACCGCCCGAGTTGCCGGGGTTGATCGCGACGTCGGTCTGGATGAACGGCAGGAAGTCGCCGGTGTCGCGCTGCTTGGCGCTGACGATGCCCGCGGTCACGGTGTTCTCGAGTCCGAACGGCGAGCCGATCGCGACCACCCACTCGCCGACCCTGAGCTTGCTGACGTCGCCGATCTTCACCGCCGGCAACCCGCTCGCGTCGACCTTGACCACCGCGACGTCGGTGCGCCGGTCCGACCCGACGATCCTGGCCTTGAACTCGCGGCGGTCGGGCAGCGTGACGATGACCTCGTCGGCGCCCTCGACCACGTGCGCGTTGGTCATCACGTAGCCGTCGGCGCTGATGATGAAGCCAGAGCCGACGCCACGCTGTGCCGGTTCGTCGTCCCCCGGCGCACCGCGCGGTCCGGGCCGGCCCGGCAGCGGGATCCCGAAGCGGCGGAAGAACTCCTCGAGGTTGGGGTCCAGCTCGGGCAGCGCACGGGACACCTGGCGCCCGCGCTCGAGCGTGCGGATGTTCACCACCGCCGGGCTCACGCGCTCGGCCAGTTCGGTGAAGTCGGGCAGCACGACCTGCTGTGCGGCGACCGACGCGGGCCACGACAGCACCAGTGCCGCGGCAAGGGTGGCACAGGCCGCGATGCGCTTGGACGGCTGGAACATGGACATCGACGAACTCTCCCGATCGAATCGAAGACGACCGCGGCCGGACGACGCGGCGCATTCAGCGCCGGCGTGTCAGGGCCTCGGCGAACTGCATCACGGTCGACATCGGCACGTCGCCCATCACCGTGACCCACCACTGGTCGAGCCGCTTCATCAGCGTGTGCGTGGCCCCGATCGCCGTGTGCCCGGGGCGGTGCCGACCCTCGCGGTACGGCTCGATGAACACCGACACGTGCGTCAGGCCGTCCGAGTACACGGTCTGCAGCACCGGCAGTCCGTGCGCCTGCGCGTCGCCCGTGTCGACGACGCGGCGCACGCAGCTGACCTGTCGGAAACCCTCCACCGGCTCGAGCTGCCAGCCCTCGGCGGCGAGGTCGGTGGCGCCGACGTCGGGTCGCAGCACGCGGTAACCGGCGAGCTTGCGCATCGGCTTGAGCACGCTGTCGGGCTGCGGCCTGACGCCGATGGTCACGTCGCTGAACGAAGCGCTCTCGAGCACGCGGCCGTCGGCGCCGATGACGTCGGTGCGCAGCAGCAACCCGCTGCGGCGTTCGACCCACAGGCGCTGCGCGAAGCGCCGAGTGTCGCGCGGCTGCAGCACGTACACCGACGCGTCATGGCCGGCCACGCGCCCTTCGCCCTCGGCACGCAACTCGTAGCGCTCGAACAGCGCGTCGTCGGGCTGCGCCCGCAGCAGCGACGGCAGCGTGTGGCTGGCGTCGCGTTGCTCGACCACGGCCACCTTCTGCGCGGGCCAGACCGTGTGCACCAGGTCGTTGTGGCGATACACGAGCCGCGCCTCGCCATCGAGCAGTTCGACACGTTCGAACTGCTGCCGACCCTCGCAGAAGTGCGCGATGCGCGAGCTGCTCATCGCGCCGCCGACCGTCGACACCAGCGTGCCCTGGTAGTTGCCGAAGGCGACGGCCTCGTAGACTCGCTCGATCCAGCCGCGCGCGTCCAGCGGCGGGCCGTCGGACGGCGGCGCCGCCGCGGCCATCGAAGTCCAGCCGGCCAGTGCCGCTGCCGCCAGCCAGACGCGCCAGTGCCGCAACGCCATGACCGGGCGTCAGCGTTGCGGCACCGCGGTCGCGGTGCTGCGCACCACGCCGCCGGGCACCAGCGCCGCACTCGGCCCGTACTGCTTGTGCGCCTCGAGATAGCGGTCCAGCCGCGCATCGCGGATCAGCACGCCCTCGACGCCGGCGAGCGGCGCGGGGCGATCGGTCGACACACGCACCGCCGCGGCCGGCTGCGCCGCGATCACGGCACCCGGGCTGTCGCCGGGGGCGGCGAGCCGGGTCACGACCATCACGCCGGCCACCGCGGCGAATCCTGCAGCGACCACCATCGGCGCCATCCACCCGCGACGACGGTGGCGCACCGGCGAGGCCACCGTCGCCGCCGGCGCCAGCACCACCGGCTCGTCGGCCAACCGGCGCCGCAGCGCGTGCAGGAACGCTTCGTCGCGCGCGCCGTCGTGGGCCAAGTCCTCGGAACGCATCACGTCGCCGATCAGGTGGTAGGCATGCCAGGTCACGCGCAACTGCGCGTCGTCGCGCCAGTCGCGACACAGCGCCGCCGCGTCGCCTTCGGCGAGGTCGCCGTCCATCAGCGCCGACAACCGCTGCCGCTGACGTTCCTCGTTCAACCGGTCCACCATCATGCACTCCAGCCCATTGCGTCCCACCCCGTCACCAGCGCTCGCCGTCCCGGGTGCCCAGCAGCGGCCGCAGGCGCTCGGCGATCGCCTCGCGCGCGCGGAAGATGCGGGAACGCACCGTGCCGATCGGGCAGTTCATCGCTTCGGCGATCTCTTCGTAGCTCAGTCCTTCGATCTCGCGCAGCGTGATCGCCTGGCGCAGGTCGTCGGACAGGGCCTCGATGGCGGCATTCACGGTCGCCGCCACCTGCTTGCTCGCCAGCACCGCGTCGGGGGTCTCGCCGTCGGTTAGTTCGTTCTCCACGCGGGAAGTTTCGTCGCCGTCATCGCCGGCCGGTCGCGCCGCCTCGGACACCAGCGGGTCGCGCTTGAGTTCGACCAGCGCCTTCTTCGCGGTATTCACCGCGATGCGGTACAGCCAGGTGTAGAACGCGCTGTCGCCACGGAACTGCGGCAGGGCGCGGTAGGCGCGAATGAACGTCTCCTGCGCGATGTCCGGCACCAGGTCGACGTCGCGCACCATGCGCGCGATCAGCCGCTCGACACGGCGCTGGTACTTGACGACGAGCATCTCGAAGGCGCGCGTGTCGCCCCGCTTGACACGCTCGATCAGCTGGGCGTCGGCTTCGGCGCTCATCGTCGGGTCGGGGTCTGACGCTCAGATCCGCGTGCCGGCCAGCGGCTGCGGCTCGGGCCGGCGCGCGAACAGCGCGCAGCGCAAGGCGTGCCAGCACGACGCCTGTCGCCTGCGCGACAACGGCCACCAGCGGCGGCGCCCGTCACTGCCGTCGAAGCGCAGCAGCATCCAGCCGTCGAGGTCCAGCGCCACGTCGACCGCGCCGACCAGCGGCGTGGACGCCCCGTCGGCCAGCAGCGACCACGCGCGACCGTCCCAGCGCAACCGGCCCGGTGAACGAACGCGTGCAGCGCCCCAGCCGGCCAACGCGCCGGTGCAGGCGGCGACGCCGACGGCCACGGCGATCGCCGGCGCCTGCAGCCAGGCCAGGCCCCAGCCGACCAACGACGCGGCGGCCGCGGCGCACAGGCAGGACAGCGCCCAGCGGGTCGCCGGGTCGTCGTCGAGTCCGACGTCGACCGCCGGCGCCGTGTCCATCGTGGTGGCCGCGGCAGCTTCAGTCGCCGCGGCGGCCGGCCCGCCGCGCGCAGCAGTTCGCCCCGCGGGCGAGGTCGCACGCGGCTCGGAGTCCGGCGAAGGCCACGCGCCGGTTCATGCGCGACGGAACACCAGCGTGCCGTTGGTGCCGCCGAAGCCGAAGTTGTTCTTCACCGCCACGTCGATCCTCATCTCGCGCGCGGCGTTGGCGCAGTAGTCGAGGTCACACTCGGGGTCCGGCGAGAAAATGTTGATCGTCGGTGGCGAGACCTGGTGGTGCACGGCCAGCACGGTGAACACCGACTCGATACCGCCGGCACCGCCGAGCAGGTGGCCGGTCATCGACTTGGTCGAGTTGACGACCATCTTCTTCGCGTGGTCGCCGAACGCGAGCTTGATCGCGTTGGTCTCGTTGATGTCGCCCAGCGGCGTCGAGGTGCCGTGCGCGTTGAGGTACTGCACCTCGTCGGCGTTGACGCCGGCGTTGCGCAGCGCGGCCTTCATCGCGCGCTTCGGGCCGTCGACGTTCGGCGCGGTCATGTGGAACGCGTCGGCACCCATGCCGAAGCCGGCCAGCTCGGCATAGACCTTCGCGCCACGCCGCTTCGCGTGCTCGTACTCCTCGAGCACCAGCACCCCGGCGCCCTCGCCGAGCACGAAACCGTCGCGGTCCTTGTCCCACGGGCGCGACGCAGTGGCCGGGTCGTCGTTGCGCGTCGACAGCGCACGCGCCGCGGCGAAGCCGCCCACGCCCAGCGGCGAGACGGTGCTCTCGGCGCCGCCGGCGATCATGACGTCGGCGTCGTCGTACTCGATCAGGCGCCCGGCCTCGCCGATGCAGTGCAGGCCCGTGGTGCACGCGGTGACGATCGCCAAGTTCGGGCCGGTGTAGCCGTAGCGGATCGACACGTGGCCGGAGATCATGTTGATGATCGACGCCGGCACGAAAAACGGCGAGATGCGCCGCGGGCCGCGCTCGCTGTACTCCTTGTGAGTCTGCTCGATCATCGGCAGGCCGCCGATGCCCGAGCCGATCATCACGCCGACGCGCTCCGCACCCGCCTCGTCGAGCTGCGCACCGCCCGGCAGCCCGGCGTCGGCGATCGCCTGCACGGCCGCCGCCATCCCGTAGTGGATGAAGGTGTCCATGTGGCGGGACTCCTTGCCGGGGATGTAATCCTCGACGTTGAATCCCTTGACCTCGCCGGCGAAGCGGCAGGCCAGCGCCGACGCATCGAAGCGCGTGATGGCGGCGATGCCCGAGCGGCCGGCGAGCAGGTTGGCCCAGCCCTCGGCGACCGAATTGCCGACCGGGCTGATCAGCCCGAGTCCGGTGACGACGACGCGGCGACGGCTCATGCGTGCATCAGGCCTTCTGGTGCTTCATCGCGTAGTCGATCGCCAGTTGCACCGTGGTGATCTTCTCGGCTTCCTCGTCGGGGATCTCGATGCCGAACTCGTCCTCGAGCGCCATCACCAGTTCGACGGTGTCGAGCGAATCGGCGCCCAGGTCGGCGACGAAGGCCTTCTCGTTGGTGACCTCGGCCTCGGACACGCCGAGCTGTTCGGCGATGATTTTCTTGACGCGCGCTTCGATATCGCTCATGACTCCTCCGGGAGTGGATTGCAAAAAACGGCGCTGATTTTAGCCGGCCCCGTCGGGCGCACCGGCCGGCCTCAGCCCATGTACATGCCGCCGTTGACGTGCAGTTCGGTGCCGGTGATGTAGCCGGCGGCAGGCGAGGCGAGGAAGGCGACTGCCTCGGCGACCTCGTCGGGCGAGCCCAGGCGCCCGAGCGGGATCTGCTGCAGCAGCGCCGCGCGCTGCGCCTCGGGCAGCGCGTCGGTCATGTCGGTGGCGATGAAACCCGGCGCGACGCAGTTGACGGTGATGCCACGGCTGCCGAGCTCGCGTGCCAGCGCGCGCGTCATGCCGGCCACGCCGGCCTTCGCCGCCGCGTAGTTGGCCTGCCCCGGGTTGCCGCTGGCGCCGACCACCGAGGTGATGTTGACGATGCGCCCATAACGCTGCTTCATCATCGGCCGCATCACCGCGCGGCTGGCGCGGAACACCGCCTTCAGGTTGGTGTCGAGCACCGCGTCCCAGTCGGCGTCCTTCATGCGCATCGCCAGCGTGTCGCGCGTGATGCCGGCGTTGTTGACGAGGATGTGGATCGCGCCGTGCCGCTGGACGAGCGTGTCGACCGCGGCGTCGACGCCGGCGGCGTCGTTGACGTCGAGCACGACGCCGGCGCAGCCTTCGTGCGCTGCCAGCGCCTGCGCGATGCCCTGCGCGCCGGCTTCGCTGGTGGCGCTGCCGGTGACCTTGACGCCGCGGCCCGCCAGCGCCAGCGCGATCGCGCGCCCGATGCCACGCGACGCACCGGTGACCAGCGCGACCTGACCGCCCAGCGCCGGGGCGTCGGCGCTCATCGCAGCAACCCCTTCGCCTCGGCCAGCGACGGCGGGTCGAACACCGCGGCGCTGACGAGTTCGGCGTCGATGCGCTTGGTCAGCCCCGCCAGCACCTTGCCCGGCCCGCACTCGACGACGTGGGTCACCCCGCGAGCGCGCAGCGCGTGCACGACCTCGACCCAGCGCACCGGCTGGTGCGCCTGCCGGTACAGCGCGTCGGCGATCGCCACCGGATCGACCGGCGACGCGACGTCGACGTTGTTGACCACCGCGATCCTCGGTGCCGCCAGCGCGACGCCGGCCAGCCGCTCGCGCAGCCGCTCGGCCGCGGGCTGCATCAGCGGGCAATGGAACGGCGCCGACACCGCCAGCGGCAGCGCGCGCTTGGCGCCGCGCGCCTTGAGCAGTTCGCAGGCGCGGTCGACGGCGGCCTTGGTACCGGCGATCACGGTCTGCTTCGGGTCGTTGAAGTTCGCTGCGGCGACGACCTCGCCGGTCGCGGCAGCGGCCTCCGCACAGCCGGCCACCACCGCGTCGGCGTCGAGGCCGAGGATCGCCGCCATCGCGCCGGCGCCGGCCGGCACCGCCTCCTGCATCGCCTGCGCGCGAAAGCGCACCAGCGGCAGCGCATCGGCCAGGCTCAGCACGCCGGCGGCGACCAGCGCCGCGTACTCGCCGAGCGAGTGGCCGGCCACCGCCGCCGGGGTCAGGCCGGTCTCGGCCTGCAGCGCTCGCCAGCACGCGACGCCGGCGGTGAGCATCACCGGCTGCGTGTTCGTCGTCAGGTCGAGCTGTTCCTTCGGACCGGCGTGGATCAGCGCCCCGACGTCCTCGCCGAGCGCGTCGGAGGCCTCGGCCAGCGTGTGCTGCACCGCCGGGTGGTCCCCGAACGCGTCGAGCATGCCCACCGACTGCGAGCCCTGGCCCGGGAAGACGACGGCAAACGAGGTCATCGAACGTAGCTCCGCATGGGGACTCAGAAGTCGAGAAGCACCGCGCCCCAGGTGAAGCCGCCGCCGACGCCCTCGAGCAGCAGCGTGTCGCCGCGGCGGATGCGGCCGTCGCGCACCGCGACGTCGAGCGCCAGCGGGATCGAGGCCGCCGAGGTGTTACCGTGCTCGTCGACGGTGACGACGACACGCTCGGGCGCCAGCTTCAGCCGCTTGGCGGTGCTGTGCATGATGCGGATGTTGGCCTGGTGCGGGATCAGCCAGTCGACGTCGCCGGCCTCGCGCCCGGCCTTGGCCAGCACCGCACGCGCGACCTCGTCGAGCACGCCGACCGCCAGCTTGAACACCGCCTGCCCGTCCATCTTGAGCAGCGGGTCACCCAGCGTCCGGCCGCCGGCCACCGTGCCCGGCACGCACAGGATGCCGACATGGCGGCCGTCGGCGTGCAGTTCGCTGGCGAGCAGCCCGGGTTCGTCGCTGGCCTCGAGCACCACGGCGCCGGCCCCGTCGCCGAACAGCACGCAGGTCGTGCGGTCGTCGAAGTCGAGGATGCGCGAGAAGACCTCGGCGCCGACCACCAGCGCCCGCCTCGCGCCGCCGGTGCGGATCAGCGCGTCGGCCACCGTCAGCGCGTAGACGAAGCCCGAGCACACCGCCTGCACGTCGAACGCCGGGCAGCCGGCGACGCCGAGCTTGGCCTGCAGGATCGCCGCCGTCGACGGAAAGACCATGTCGGGCGTCGACGTGGCGACGATGATCAGGTCGATCTCGTCGGCGCGCCGCCCGGCGGCCTCGAGCGCGTGCCGGCAGGCGGCGAGCGCGAGGTCGCTGGCATTGACGCCGTCGGCGGCGAAGTGGCGCGCGCGGATGCCGGTGCGTTCGACGATCCACGCGTCGCTGGTCTCGATGCCTCGCGAGGCCAGGTCGTGCGCCAGGTCGGCATTGGTCACCCGGCGCGCGGGCAGGTGGCTGCCGGTGCCGGTGATGCGGGTCGTGCGGGGCAAGGGGAGCGCTTTCATGCAGTGCTGACGGCCGCACCCGGTGCCGCGTCGGGCAGGGCCTGCAAGGTCTCCAGGATGCGGTCGTGGACCCGCTCGAGCAAGCGGTTGCGGGCCGCATCATACGCGCGGGTCAGCGCCTGCTCGAAGGCGAACGCGTCGGCCGAGCCGTGGCTCTTGAACACCAGCCCGCGCAGACCGAGCAGCGCCGCGCCGTTGTAGCGGCGCGGGTCGACGCGCGACTTGAAGTGCCTGAGCACCGGCAACGCCACCAGTGCCGCGAGCTTGGCGTAGCCGGTGCGGGTGAACTCCTGGCGGATGAAGTCGGTCAGCATCGCCGCCAGCCCCTCGGCGGTCTTCAGCGCAACATTGCCGACGAAGCCGTCGCACACGACGATGTCGGTCGTGCCGCTGAAGATGTCGTTGCCCTCGACGTTGCCGTGGAAGTTCAGGTGGCCGCCGTCGGCCGCGGCGCGCAGCAGCTCGCCGGCGCGCTTGATCGTGTCGCTGCCCTTGATCGCCTCCTCGCCGATGTTGAGCAGGCCCACGCTCGGGTCCTCCTTGCCGTCGACGGCAGCCACCAGCGCGCTGCCGAGCACCGCGAACTGCAGCAGGTGGTCGGCCGTGCAGTCGACGTTGGCGCCGAGGTCGAGCACCGTCGTGAAGCCGTCGCGGCGATTGGGCATCACGGTGGCGATCGCCGGCCGGTCGATGCCGTCGAGCGTCTTCAGCAGGTAGCGCGCCACCGCCATCAGCGCGCCGGTGTTGCCCGCCGAGACGCAGGCGTCCGCGGCGACGGTACCGTCGGGCGCCGCCTTGAGCTGCGCGATCGCGACGCGCATCGACGAGTCGCGCTTGCGGCGCAACGCCACCTCGACGGGGTCGTCCATCGTCACGACCTCGCTGGCCACGACGATGCGGCACCGCGGTGTGCCGCGTGCGCTCGCCAGCGCCGCTTCGGTGCCGACGAGCAGCAACTCGGCGTCGGGGTGGCGTTCGAGGAAGCCGCGGCAGGCCGGCAGCGTGACCGCCGGGCCGTGGTCGCCGCCCATGCAGTCGACGGCGATGCGCACGGGCGACAGCGGCGCGATCATCGTCGTCGGAGGGTGTTCAGGCGTGCGTCGGCGCGGCCGGCATGGCGAGGCCGGCGCCGCGCGCGCTCTCGGTCAAACGCGGCCTGGCCACCTTGCTGGATCCCCGTCGGGGGGCGGGCCGGGCTGGCACGGCCCTGGGGGTGCTCGGACACAGCGGCGCGCGTTCGGGCCGCCGGGCGCCGTTCAGGCGTCGGCCTTGGTCTTCAGCACCTTGCGGCCACGGTAGAAGCCGCTCGGGCTGATGTGGTGGCGCAGGTGCGTCTCGCCGGTGGTCGGCTCGATCGCGATACCGGGCGCCGCCAGCGCGTTGTGCGAGCGGTGCATGCCGCGCTTGGACGGCGACTTCTTGTTCTGCTGGACGGCCATGAGGTTCTCCTGGGCATCGCCGGCGCGGTGCGTCGAACGGACGAGCCGGGGGTTGCGGTGCACAGGGCCGGCGCGGCCGCGGCGCGCACCGCGGCCCAGCGGGACGGCACCAGCCCGTTGCGAAACCGCGCAGTATAGCAGCGCCGCCGCGCATCAAGGGTCGGTGCCGCGAGGCCACCGCGCCAGCGCGGCGAAGGGGTGCGGTGCGGCGGCGTCGGTGTCGGCCGGCGCGGTGCCCGCCGCCGGGGCGGCGCAGTGCTCGTGGCGCGGCACCATCGGCAACGCCAGCAGCAGTTCGTCCTCGACCAGCGCGTGCAGGTCCAGCGCGCGCTCCAGCGCCAGCACGTCGTCGTCGCTGTCGGCGTCGAGCTCGGCGGCGAGGGCCTCGCCGTCGACGAAACGCAGCGCACGCCGCACCTGCAGCGCCAGCTCGACCGGCTGCAGGCAGCGCTGGCAACGGCGTTGCACGACGGCGTCGGCCTCGAGGTGCAGCCACAGCTGCGGCGCGCCGACGGCCACCGCACGGCGTTCGCCGCGCGCGCGCCAGGTCACGTCGGAGGTCGGCCCGGGAGCCCCGGAGGCAGTCGAGTCGTCCGGCGGCCGCCCGGCATCGATTCGGACGGGCCGGTCGTCGAGCAGCCGCTCGAAGCCGGCCAGCGGCCAGTGCCCCTCGAGCTCGCCGCCCTGGGCGGCGAACGCCGCGACGTCGAGGCGTCGCGGGTCATGGGCGCGCGGCTTGGCGGACATGCATCCGAGTGTAAGTCGCCGATGGGACAATCCCGGGCCATGGCCCGCCCCGCGCTGATCCTCGCGTCGACCTCGCGTTACCGTCGCGAACTGCTGCAGCGCCTGCGCCTGCCGTTCGAGGTCGTGGCCCCCCAGGTCGACGAGACGCCGCACGCCGACGAGACGCCGCACGCGCTGGCGCGTCGGCTGGCGCTGGCCAAGGCGCACGAGGTCGCGGCGCGCCACCCGCACGCGGTAGTGATCGGTTCGGACCAGGTGGCCGACCTCGACGGCACGCCGCTGGGCAAGCCCGGCAGCCACGAGCGCGCGGCGGCGCAGTTGCGCGCGATGAGCGCCCGGCGCGTCGTGTTCCACACCGCGGTCGCGGTGGTGCGCGCCGACCGCGGCTTCGCCGACGCACGCACGGCGCCGGTGACGGTGCACTTCCGCCGCCTCGACGACGCGCAGATCGAGCGCTACCTGCGTCTCGAGCAGCCCTACGACTGCGCCGGCAGCGCCAAGTGCGAGACGCTGGGCATCGCGCTGCTCGAGGCGATCGACAGCGACGACCCGACCGCGCTGGTCGGCCTGCCGCTGATCCGCACCTGCGCGCTGCTGCGCGCCGCCGGGCTCGACCCGCTGGCCGCCGCGGCGTGAGCACCGCGCCGCCCCCACCGGCCGGGCCCGCGGCGACGCCGGGGCGCCTGCTGCTGGTGCCGAACGCGCTCGACCTCGGCGCCGATCCGGTCGACCTGGGCGACGTGCTGCCGCTGGGCGTGCTGCGCGCCGCGGCGCGGCTGCGCTGCTGGGCGGCGGAGAACGCGAAGACGACGCGCGCCTTCCTCAAGCGCGTCGACGCCGTCGTGCCGCTGGCGCGACCGCTGCAGGACATCGAGGTGCGCGAGCTGCCGCGCGCGCCGAAGGGCGGCCGGGCCGCGGGCGTCGACGCCGAGCCGTGGCAGCAGCTGCTGCGCCCGGCGCTGCACGGCGAAGACGTCGGCCTGATCAGCGAGGCCGGGCTGCCCGCCGTCGCCGACCCCGGCAGCGCGCTGGTCGACGCCGCGCACCGCCTCGGCCTGACGGTGCTGCCGCTGGCCGGCCCCAGCGCGCTGCTGCTGGCGCTCGCCGCCAGCGGGCTGAACGGCCAGAGCTTCGCGTTCGTCGGCTATCTGCCGCAGGACGACGCGGCGCGCGCGGCACGCCTTCGCGAGCTCGAGTCGCGCTCGCGCCGCGAGGCGCAGACGCAGATCGCCATCGAGACCCCGTACCGCAACGACGCGCTGCTGCAGGCGCTGCTGCACCAGTTGGCGCCCGGCACGCGGCTGAGCGTGGCGACCGCGCTCACGCTGCCCGGCGGCTGGTGCCGCACCGCGACGGTGCAGGCCTGGCGCCGCGACCCGCCGCAACTCGACCGCCACCGTCCCGCGGTGTTCCTGTTCCTCGCCTGAGCCCGAACGCCCCGGGCGGCACGCTGCGCCACGGCCTGTCGGTGGCCGCGGGATCGGCGCGGCAGCCGCGGGCCGATCACCCCTGCGACTTGCGCCCGCCCAGCAGCGCCGCCACCGCCTTCTTCGGCTTGATGTTCGCAGCCGGCGGCTTCGGCGAGGTCGACGCCGCGCCGCGTTCCCAGGCGGCCGGCTCGCCGGCCTCGACGGGTTCGTACGGACGGTCGAACAGCGGGTCGGCCGACGGGCGGCGCGGCGCCACGCGTTCGCGCGGCGCGGCGTCGGCCCGCGGCGGCGCCACTTCGTCGGCCGCGGCGCGACGCGGGCGCCGTGGCCGGTCGCCGTCGAGTTCGAGTGGCTCGAGATCGATCTTCTTCTTGAGCAGCTTCTCGATCTCGGCGACGAGCCGGCTGTCTTCGCGCGCGACCAGCGTCACCGCCAGCCCCGACGCGCCGGCGCGACCGGTGCGGCCGATGCGGTGCACGTAGTCCTCGGCGTTGAAGGGCACGTCGAAGTTGAACACCGCCGGCAGGTCGGCGATGTCGAGCCCGCGCGCAGCGACGTCGGTGGCCACCAGCACGTCGACCTCGCCCTTCTTGAAGGCGTCGAGCGCCTTCAGCCGCTCGTCCTGGCTCTTGTCGCCGTGCAACGCGTTGGTGCGCAGGCCGTCGCGCTCGAACGAGCGCGCCAGTCGCGCGCAGCCGAGCTTGGAGTTGACGAACACGATCGCCTGCGCGAGGTCGCGCTCGCGCAGCAGCTGGCGCACCGCGGCGCGCTTGTCGTCGGCGTCGACGGCGTAGAAGCGCTGCTCGACGGTGGACGCGGTGGCGTTCGGCCGCGCCACCTCGACGGTCACCGGATCCTGCAGGTAGCTTTGCGCCAGGCGCCGGATCTCGGGCGAGAAGGTGGCCGAGAACAGCAGGGTCTGCCGCTGCTTGGGCAGGTAGCTGAGGATGCGCTGCAGGTCGGGCAGGAAGCCGATGTCGAGCATGCGGTCGGCCTCGTCGAGCACCACGTACTCGACGTGGTTGAGCGCGCAGTTCTTCGCCTCGATGTGGTCGAGCAGCCGCCCGGGGGTGGCGATCAGCACCTCGACGCCGCGCTTCAGCTCGGCGGTCTGCGGCTTCATGTCGATGCCGCCGAACACCACGGTGCTGCGCAGCTGGGTGTACCTGGCGTAGGTCTTGACGTTGGCCGCCACCTGGTCGGCGAGTTCGCGCGTGGGCGCCAGCACCAGTGCGCGCACCGGGTGGCGCGCCGGCGACACCGAGGCGTTCTCGTGGCGCAGCATCTTCTGCAGCAGCGGCAGCGTGAACGCCGCGGTCTTGCCGGTGCCGGTCTGCGCCGCGCCCATCACGTCGCGGCCGGCGAGCACGATCGGGATCGCCTTGGCCTGGATCGGCGTCATCGACATGTAGCCCGCCTCGGCCACCGCGCGCAGCAGCTTCGCGTCGAGCGCGATCGAGGAAAATTCGCCGCCGGCGTCGGCCGCGGGGGGGTTGGCGTCGCCGAGGGCGTCGCTGAGGGGTTCGCTGTTCACTCGGGGATTATCGCCGCCCCCCCGCCGGCGAACCGCCGCGGCCCCCGGCCGACGGCACCCTTCAGGCACCCGGCAGTGCGGACCGCCCGGTGCGGCCGAACAGATTTGTGACAATCACCTGTTGCAATGCGGCGACAATCGCGCCCGCCAACGACCGCAGGCGCCGGCGCCCAGGAGGCGGCGCCCAGGCGGTCGGGAACAATCGACGCGTCGTTGGCGATGCGGCCCCTCGTCGCCCGGTCGACGGACGGTGGCCGCAGCAAGAACCAGAGCACAGAGGCCGGATGGAATCGACAATCAGCAGCCCACTGACGCCGCCCCAGGCACGGGACGGCGAGGCCAGCCACGTGGCCCTGCGCCGCCCGGTCAGCGAACTGATCGGCCCCTGGGAGGAGTTCCGGCGCATCATCCCGCTGGTGTCGCTGAAGTCGCTGCTCGCCGAGCACGCGGTCGGCGTGCCCAAGGTCGCGATCCTGATGTGCACGATGCAGGGCCAGCGCTTCCTCGCCGAGCAGCTGAACTCGATCGCCACGCAGAGCCACCCGCGCTGGGCGATCTGGGCCTCGGACGACGGTTCGGCCGACTACACGCACGAGATCCTCGAGTACTACCAGGCGCACTGGGGCGTCGACCGCATCTCGATCCACGAAGGGCCGGCCGAGGGCTCGACCGCGAACTTCCTGTCGCTGACCTGCCGCGCCGACATCGACGCCGACTACTTCGCCTACGCCGACCAGGACGACGTGTGGGAGGCCGACAAGCTCGAGCGCGCCGTGGCGTGGCTCGAGTCGGTGCCGCCGGACGTGCCGGCGCTGTACGGGTCGCGCACGCTGCTCGTCGACGCGCGCAACCAGCACATCGGCTACTCGACGCTGTTCGAACACGCGCCGGGCTTCCGCAACGCCCTGGTGCAAAGCATCGCCGGTGGCAACACGATGGTGTTCAACCGTGCCGCGCGCGACCTGCTGCGCCGCGCCGGCGAGGATGCCGGCGCCGTCACGCACGACTGGTGGGCCTACATGCTGGTGTCGGCGTGCGGTGGGCGCGTCCACTACGACCCGTACCCGACGGTGCGCTACCGCCAGCACGAACGCAACCAGTTCGGCTCCAACCGCAGCCTGCGCGCCCAGCTCGACCGCCTGCGCCAGCTGCTGCAGGGCCGCTTCCGCGATTGGGTCGACCTCAACCTGGCCGCGCTCGGACGCGTGCGCCCGCTGATGACGCCCGAGAGCCGGCAGATCCTCGACGAGTTCGCCAGCGCCCGCCGCCGCGCGCTGGTGCCCCGGCTGCTGGGGCTGCGCCGCGCCGGCATCTACCGCCAGACGCTGCTGGGCAACCTCGGGCTGGCGATGGCCGCGCTGATCAACCGCCTCTGAGCACGCTCGACACGCCGCCTCGGACCGAGACGGGCCGCGCGGCCTGGCCCGACCCGGCCGCGACCACCGCCGCGGTGCTCGTCGCCTACCGGCTGCCCGACGGGGTCGAGGCGCTGGTGTCGCAGCTCGCCGGCAGCGTCGCGCAGGTGGTCGTGGTCGACAACTCCGAACACGGCCACGCGTCGCTGTCCGACCTGGCGCGACGCCACGGCGCGGCGCTGGTCCACGCGCGCAACGTCGGCGCGCTGGCCGGCGCCTACAACCGCGCGCTGGAGCTGCTGCAGGCGCTGCCCGCGCCGCCGCGCCAGGTGGTGTTCGTCGACGAGGACTCCGATGCGTCGGGGCTCGCGCGCCTGCTGGCCGACGCGCGCACGCGCGAGCTGCTGGCGCGCGACGACACCGCCGCCGTCGCCCCCGCCTACCGCGACCGCGCCACCGGGCTGCGCGGCCGCCACATCGAACTCGGGCGCTGGCGGCTGGCCTACCTGCCACGCGAATTCGAGGGCGTGCGCGCGGTGGCCTTCGTCATCAACTCGATGACGGTGTGGCGCCTCGACGCGCTGCGGCGCATCGGCCCGTTCGACGAGGGCCTGGCGATCGACCACGTCGACACCGAGCACTGCCTGCGCGCACGCGCACTCGGGCTGCGCCTGTACGTGCACGGCAGCCACGAGTTCGCGCACGCCATCGGCCGGCGCCGGCGCTTCCGCCTGCTCGGCCGCGAGATGCAGGCCACCGGGCACGCGCCGCCACGTCGCTACCTGATCGGGCGCAACACCGCGTGGCTGGCGCGCCGCTGGGCGTGGCGCGAGCCGGCGTTTGCGTTCCTGTGCCTGACGCGGCTGGCCTACGAGGCCGCCGGCATCGTCGCCGCCGAGGACGACAAGCGCGCGCGGCTGGGTGCCCTGCTGCGCGGGGCGTGCCGCGGCTTCCTGCTGCGGAGGCCGGCCTGAACGCGTCGACCGCCCCCGCGACGCCGACCGCATCGTCGCCGCACCGGCCGCCCACGTGGCTGCCGATCGCTGCGGCGTGGACCCTGTACCTGCCCGTGGGACTGCAGTACACGGCCTACCTCGGCCTCGCGCTGGCGTCGATCGCCGCGCTGTCGCGCGCCGGCCGGCTGGCGCAGCTGCGCCAGCCGCTGTTCCTCGCGCTGCTGGCCTTCTGGTGCTGGCTGGCAGCGTCGGCGGCGTGGACGGAGGCGCCGGCGCCCGCAGTGGTGCGCCAGCTGTGGGTCTACGCGCTGCCGCTCGCGCTGGTGCCGATCGCGCTGGCCTGCGCCGCCGGCGACGCGTCGCGGGCGCTGCGCCACTTCGTCGCCGCGTCGACGCTGGTCGCCGCGGTGATCGCCGTGGCGGCCACCGGCTGGCTCGGCACCTGGGGGTCGCTGCTGCCGCCGCTGCAGGTGCGCGGCAACCAGCGCATCGCGATGTCGCTGCTGCTGGCGCTGGGCGCGGGGTTCGCGGTGCTGTTCGCGATCGACGCCGCGTCGCCGCGGGCCCGCACCGCATGGGCGGCGTGTGCGCTGGTGTGCATGGCCGGCCTGGCGCTGCAGGACCGGCGCAGCGGCATGCTGGTGCTGCCGCTGCTGCTGGTGCTGCTGGCATTGGCGAAGGCGCGCACGTGGCCCGGTCGCGCCGGCACGGTCGGCGTCGTCGCGCTGGCCACCGCCGTCGCCTGGGTGCCGCTGGACGGCGTGCAGCAGCGTTTCGCCGAGGGTTTCACCGAACTGCGCGAGTACCGCGCCGCCGACGACGTCGCCACCAGCTGGGGCATGCGCGTGCGCATGGCCGAGGTGACGCTGCAGATGGTGCGCGAGCGTCCTGTGGCCGGCTTCGGCGTCGGTGCCTGGCTGCCCGAATGGCGGCAGCGCGTCTCGGGCGGCCTGCTCGAGCGGCAGACGACGCCGCATAACGAGTACCTGCTGGTGGCGGCGCAGTCGGGGGCGGTCGGGCTGGCGCTGCTGGTCGCGGCGATCGCCGTCGCGCTGCGCGTGCTGTGGCGTTGCGGCGCGCGCGCCGTCGCGGCGCAGATGGTGCTGGCCACGCTGGTCGTCGCGGGGCTGTTCCACGTCGTGCTGCGCGACGCCAAGTTCGCGCTGCCGTTGCTGGTGCTGGGCGCGCTGACGGGGGCGGTGGCGGTGCGTGGCGGTGCGTGGCGCGGCGCGCGTGCGCCGCGTCAGGACACCAGCCCTCGCCCGCAGTAGTAGTCGTCGAGCACGATCGCGCTCAGCACGTCCTGCTCGGCCGGCGTCCGGCCCTCGACGATCGCGTCGAACAGGCGGCTGGCCAGCGCCACCGGCACCGTGAAGCCGGGCCACAACGAGCGCCGCAACGCCATCGCGTCGGTGACGAAGTCGTCGACGCCCTGCCGCAGCTCGGCACGCAGCTGCCGCGACCGCGGGTCGATCGTCGTGTCGGACCGGAGCCGGGCTCGCGGCTGCGGCGCGCCCTCCTCTACGACCATCTCGTAGCGGATCACCTGCTCCTCGTCGCTGCTGAGCATCTTCTCGAGGTCGAAGCTGCGGCCGTACAGCAGCGGCTGCGGGGCGCCGGGCGGCACGCCGTCGGCATAACAGCCCAGCGCGGTGGCGCCGCGGAAGACCTCGGGGTCCTTGCAGGTCGAGTTGGCGATCATGTAGTAGCCATGGATCCTGCGCCCGAGCAGCCGGATCAGCCGCGACTGGATGGTGCCCGAGTAGCCGACGTCGACCACCGCGCACTCGTCGTCGCCGTCGAGCCCCATCGCGTGCAGATAGGCCATCAGCGCGGGCTTCTCGCGCGCCCCCGCTTCGACGATCCGCGGATGCAGGTGGTCGAGCACGGGGCGCACGGCCTCGATGTTGCCGTCGAGGATCTCCACCGGGCGCCCCTGGCGCCACAGCCCGCGCTCGGCCAGTTGCTGCCAGTCGCCGTCGTCCAGCGCCAGGCCGTACCGCTCGCGCAGGAAGATCGACAGCTCGTTGGGATAGAACCGCGCACGCGCCAGCTCGTAGACGTCTTCGATCGACTCGATCATCGGCACCGTCACCGCGCGCCTGGACAGCACGAGGTAGCTGGCCGGCGGGCCTTCCCCGGTGGCGTCGCGCCAGCGGTCGTAGACCACGTGCAGCAGCGCGCCCTCGCGCGACAGGAAGTGCAGTCGCGCGATACCCCGCGCCTGGGCCTCGCGCGCCAGCCAGCCCGCGAAGGCCAGCGCCAGCGGGCCGACGACCTGGTAGCCGACGTCGCGTGCTGTCGGTGCGAAGTCGGCGGGCCGCGCCTGGACCCCGAACAGCGCCGAGAACGAACGCCGCACGAGCAGGCCCAGGCAGGCGCTGGCGTCGAGATCGACGCCGGCCTGCGCGTCGTCGACCAGCGCCGACCAGCGCGGCATGGCGCGCGCCTGCTCGACCGCGCGGATCACGTGCCAGTGGCGCATGCCCATGTCGCAAGGGATCTGGAAGTCCGAACGCTCGTTGTCGCCGACCATCGCCACCTGATCGATCGCCAGCCCCTCGGTCTGCAGGATGTGCCGGTAGAGCTCGCCGCTGTCCTTGCGCAGCCCGACGTCGCTCGACACGTAGCACCGGTGCCAGCCGCCGACGCCGCAGTGGCGCAGCATGGCCTCGACCACCGTCGCGGGAAGGAACGTGTCGCTGGCCAGCAGCACGCGTCGGCCCGAGCGGGCGACCGCGTCGAGAAGCGCCACGGCGTCGGTGCGCACCTGCACCGAGGCGGTTTCGACCTCGACTTCGAGCTCGTGAAGCCGCGCCAGGTGAGGCGTGATGGCGCCACCGCGCCCCTGCCACGCACGGTAGATGTCCTCGAGCCCGACGTCGCGGCCGGCACGCTCGCGCGCCTCGCTCTCGACGTCGGCGCGCTGCTCGAGGTAGAGCCGGCCGGCCTCGCCGCCGATGCGCCGGGCGACGATCGCCTTGACGTGCTCCGGGTCGAGCAGCGGGCGCACCAGCAGCGTGTCGAACACGTCGAAGATCACCGCGCGCACCTCGGGTGCGGTGAGCTGCGCGACCACGCCGTCGATGGTCTGTCCCAAGAACTGGTCGAAGCGCCAGCGCGACCAGCTCGGGTGGCGGTCGTCGCTGAGCACCGCGTGGCCGAAGCCGGCCGCGCGTGGTACCAGCCCGAGCAGCCGCTCGAGGGCATGCGCCAGCGTGCCGTCGGTCTGACCGGCTTCGACGGGGAAGTCGTCGAGGGTGATGCCGGCGTCGAACAACGGCCGCAGCGCCTCGGTGCGCGCCCAGAACATCGAGCCGACCGGGAAGTCGAAGTACCCCTTGGGCGGTTCGATGCCGAGGCGGCGGCACCAGTGTTCGCCGAGGCCCCGGTTGGCCAGCCAGCTGTGCGCCTGGTAGGGCACGTCCACATAGGTCTGCGGGTAGACCAGGCCGACGCCCGGCGTCGTCAGCAGCGTGAAGATGCGGCGCACGCGGTCGGGCGAGCCGAACAGCCCCTGCACCAGGTACTCGCGCCAGCCCAGCGTGCTGCCGCGGTTGTAGAGCGACTTCTTCGTGTGGATGTGGGCGACGAAGTCGTGATCGGCCAGCTCGCGGCCGAAGCGGCACAGCATCGGCGCCATGTCGCGCCCGCGGTTGGGCACCACCTCGACCACCAGCGACACCAGCCGCGGCAGCTGGCGCAGGCGCTCGCTGCACTGCGCCTGTACCTTCGGGTCGGACACCGACACGAACAGCGAGAAGGCGAACGGCATCTGCGCCAGTTGCCCGAGGAACTCGTCGATCAGGTCGGCGTAGAAGACGTGGGCGTGGACGGCGATGCGGCCGGGCGTCGACGCGTCGAACGGCGCCACGCGGTCCAGGTCGACCAGGCTGCCCTGGCCGGCGGCCGGTGCCGCGCCCCCGCCGGCGCGGCGCGAGCGCCAGCGCTCGTAGTGGCCGACGCCGCGGAATAGCGGCCCCGCGCCGCGGTAGGCCAGCTCGACCAGCGGCCCGCGCAGCGCCTGCGGCAGCCGCCGGTAGACGCCCCGCGCCCAGGCGTGGCCATGGTGGCGCAGTCCGGCCATCGCGCCGGCGCGGTCGCCGCGCGCCAGCCTGGCCGCGAAGCGCAGCGGGCGCGTGAGCCTCCAGGACGTCGAGCGGTACAGCGCGGCAAGCTCGTGCCGCGCCGCGCCGAGCTGCTGCAGCTGGGTCTCGATGACGGCCTCGCGCGCCGCCAGTTGCGCGTCCCGGCGTGCGATGTCGGCGTCGCGTTCGGCCACGGTCTGCGACAGCGCGGCAATCGTGTCGTCGCGCTGCACGACCGTCGCCTCCACCTCGGCCAGCCGGGCATTGCGCTCGCGGCGCACGGCCTGCTGGATCTCGACTTCGTGGCGCAGCCGCGCCGCGCAGCGTTCCAGCTGCGCGAACCGCGGCGCGACGCCGGTGGCCCAGGTGGCCAGCGCCGCGGCGTTCTCGGCGGCCGGCGCGACGTCGGCTAAAGGCGCCTGCGGCGGACACAGCACGTCGTAGTCGGCCACCATGGCGGCCGTCGAACGCGGCTCGATCGCGGCCACCGCCTCGCGCACGCGCGCCAGGGCCGGGCGGTCGTCGGCGATCTGGCGCAGCCGGGTCACCAGCGCGTCCGCATTTGGGGCGAACAGGAACCCGGTCTCGCCGTCGACGATGCGCTCGGCGAAGCTGCCGAGTGCGGTCGCCACCGGCACGATGCCCAGCAGGGTGAGCTCGGTGAGCGCATAGCCGAAGGTCTCGGCGCACACGCTGGCCAGCAGGCCGACGTCAGGCTGCAGCTGCGCCACGTGGCGCGGCAGATCGGCCAGCTCGTACTCGGCACGGACCGTGGCGCCGGGCAGATCTTCGAAGAAGCGCCCGAGGGGTCCGCAGCCGAGGAACTGCAGGTCGGCGAACTCGCTCAAGCGGTGCCGGGCCTGGAACAGCAGGTCCATCCCCTTGACCGAGCTGAGAGAACCCAGCACCAGCACGCGCAGCCGTTCGGCGGGCTGCGGCGCGGCCGATCGCGCGGCCGGCCAGCCGGCATAGCCGTGCGCGATCACCTCGAACCGCGTGTGCGGCGCGATCTTCACCAGCCGCTTCACCTGCTCGCGCGCCGCGTGCGAGGGGCTGACGAGGGTGATCGGCGGCGCGCTCGCCAGCGCCTGCGGCAATGCCGCATCACCCGACGCCGCGGCGTCGCGGTCGGCGCCCGGCCCGGCCCCGCGGGCATCGAGCAGCTCGAGGAAGCGCCGCCGGACCGCGATCCGGTCGGCGACGGCGAAACCCGACAGGGGATTGAAACCCGGCTCGTTGTGCTGCGCGCACTCGGCCAGCCGGGCGTCGTCGCAGCTCGTGCACACGCCGCCGAAGTGCGCGTTGATCGCCGGGCAGGCCGGGAAGTAGTCGTGCACGACCAGCAGCGTCGGCAGCGCCGTGTCGAGCGCGTCCAGGCTGTGGCCGATCAGCGACGAAACGATCACCCGACCGACCCCGCAGGCGGCCACCACCTCGTGCAGCGCGGCGCGGTACTCGTCGTGCGCGGTGGCCGTCACCGCGATCGGCCGATCGAACACCCACAGGCGCAGCGGACGCGCGAGATCGGCGGCATCGAACAGCACCAGCCCGCGCCCGAAGTGGCCCTCGAGATGGAACGCCTTGAGCACGTAGCTGCGGCTGCCTTCGTCGGCCTGGCAGAAGTCGCGCCACCAGCGTTCGACGCCGCCGCCGAGGTCGTGGACGATGTGCAGGGTGACGGGTCGGGCCGCGTCGGGCATGGCGGGTGCGGATGGGGGTCGGGGCAGGCGGACCCGGGATTCTGGCCTACGCCATCGGCTACAGTGCGCAGCGGCTCGCCGCGCCCACCGGGCGCGGCGGCCCCGCCTGCGCAGCATGACCACTCACCCGCCTGCCCCCACGCCGACCGGCACGGCCATCGACGCCCGTGCCGGCGCGCTCGGCGGCGCCAGCGGCGTCAGGCTGCCGTCGCCGTGGATCGCGCGCTTCGACGGCGAGGCCGGCTTCGCGGCCGCGATGACCGCGGCGCAGGGGCTGCTCGCCACCGTCGGCGGCATCGACGACCAGATCGTGGCCTGCCGCCACCCGCGCGACTACACCGCGTACTGCCAGAGCTGCGCGACGTTCACGACGATGCGCATCGACTGGCGCCACGCGGGGACGACGCCCGACGGCTCGGTGCATCCGGCGTGGACCGAGACCAGCGTGTGCACCGCCTGCGGGCTCAACAGCCGCATGCGCGCCCTGCTGGGCTTCGTGCTGGCGCACGGTGACTACCGCCGCGACGCGCGCTGTTACCTGGCCGAACGCGTGACGCCTTCGTACCCGGCGTTCGGCCGTCACTTCGAGCATCTGACCGGCAGCGAGTACCTCGGGCGCGATCGCCGGCCGGGCGAACGGGTGCACCTGCCCGCGTTCGACGCCGAGGTGCGCCACGAGGACCTGACCGGGCTGTCGTTCGCCGACGCGAGCTTCGAGTGGGTGGTGACGCAGGACGTGTTCGAGCACGTGCCGGACTACCCGGCGGCCTTCGCCGAATGCGCCCGCGTTCTCGTCGCCGGCGGCCACCTGGTGTTCACGGTGCCGTTCAACAGCGGCCTGAGCCGCACCCAGGTGCGCGCCCTGGTGCACCCGGACGGCCGCATCGAACACCGGCTGCCGCCGGAGGTGCACGGCAACCCGGTCGAAGGCGGCGGCGCCCTGTGTTTCCAGAACTTCGGCTGGGACCTCGTCGACACGCTGCGCGGCGTCGGCTTCACCGATGTCGCGGCGCATGCCTACTGGGGGCCGTGGCTGGGCCATGTCGGCTTCGGCGGGCTGGTGTTCAGCGCACGCAAGGCGCCGCCGGGGCGCGCGGTCGGCTGAGAGCCCGTCGGCGACATGATCCTGCGGGCCCGTCTGGCAGCGGCGATGCGCGCTTCGATGCGTGGCACGCGGATCGCGCGGTCGGGGCGTGGCGTCGCCGCCGGCCGCGGCACCGGCCGCGGTCGCGACGACGCCCGCAGCGTGCGCCGCCGGATCGCGGCGTCGCACACGCCCCGGCGACCGCAGCGCTGAGCCACGCGCCATGTCGACCCCGGCCGACCCTGCCCTGGCGGCGCTGTGCGACGAAGCCGCTGCGCTGTGCGCCGACCCGCGGCTGGCGACGCTGCTGCACACGCACTGGCCGGCCCTCGGCCGCGGCGGCCGGCGCGTCGGCACGCGCATCCACCCCGACGACCAGATGCTGCTGCACTCGCTGCGCCACCATCGCGACGCCGGCGCCGCCGTCAGCCAGTACTTCAACGTCGCGCTGCAGCAGTACCACGCGGCGCGACAGATCGTCGACACGCTGTTCCCGGTCCCTTCGGGCCGCCTCGAACTGCTCGACTTCGCGTGCGGATTCGGCCGCCTGATCCGCTTCCTCGTCGCCTGCGACCGCGACGTCGAGATCACCGCCGCCGAGATCCAGCCCGACGCGCTGGCCTTCGTCGGCGACGAGTTCGGCGTCGCCACGGTGCCCTCGGCGATGGCGCCCGAGGCGTTCGACCCGGGCCGGCGCTTCGACGTCGTGTGGGTCGCGTCGCTGTTCTCGCACCTGCCCGAGGGCCTGTTCCACCGCTGGCTGTCGCGGCTGCACGCGCTGTTGACGCCGCGCGGCGTGCTGTGCTTCAGCGTGCACGACGAGGTGCTCGCGCCGCCCGGCGCGATGCCGGCCAGCGGCCTGCTGTTCAGCCCGCACAGCGAGAACGCCGGGCTCGACGCCGACGCCTACGGCACGACCTACGTCACCGAACGTTTCGTGCGCGCCGCGATCGCGCGTGGCATCGGCGCGCGCGCGCCGGTGCACCGCATCGCCAGGGCGCTGGCGCACGAGCAGGACGTCTACGTCGTCGCCGCCGACCCCGGCCGCGACCTGTCGCCGCTCGCCGGGTTCCGCCACGGGCCGTGGGGCTGGGTCGACGAGCGGCGCGTCGATGCCGGCGCGCTCGTGCTGCGCGGCTGGGCCGCGTCGCTCGACGACGGTGCGCTGCCCGCGGTGTCGATCCGCGTCGACGGCGCCGAGCACCGCTGCCCGACCGGCGGCATGCGCGCCGATGTGCGCGACGTGTTCGGCGACGAGCGGCTCGCGGCCGCAGGCTGGGCGCTGCGCCTTGCGCTGCCCGAAGGCGGGCGCACCCCCTGGGTCGAAGTCGTTGCGCCGACGCCGCGCGGCGAGTGCGTGCTGCTGTACGCCGGCTGGCCGGGCGGACCACCGACCGCGCCTGAGACGCCGCACGTCTACCGGCGCGCCATCGACCCCGGCACGCGATCGTCGCTGTCAGTGATCGCGGCGCTCGTCACGCCGGGCTCGCGCGTGCTCGACGTCGGCACCGGCAGCGGCGCGCTCGGCCGCCACCTGCGCGGGCAGCGCCGCTGCGAGGTCGACGGCGTCACGCTCAGCGCCGCCGAGCGCGACGTCGCGTCGCCGGCCTACGACCGCCTCGTCGTCGCCGACCTCGACGACCCGGCCTGGGCCACGCGTTTCGCCGACCGCCGCTACGACGTGATCGTCTGTGCCGACGTGCTCGAGCACCTGCGCGAGCCGGCGCGCGTGCTGCGCGCCTGCGCCGGCCTGCTGCGCGACGGCGGCTGGCTGCTCGCCTCGGTGCCCAACGTCGCCTACGCCGGCCTCGTTGCCGAGCTCATGCACGGACGCTGGACCTACGGCGCCGAGGGCCTGCTAGACCGCACCCACCTGCGCTTTTTCACCCGTGCGTCATTCGGGCGCCTTCTCGAAGACGAAGGCTGGCGCGTCGAGCGCGTCGAGCCGATCGATCTGACCTGGTACTACACCGAGTTCTGGACCCCTTTCGACCGCCTGCCGCCGACGGTGGCGCGCTACCTGCTCGCGCAACCCGACGCGTCGGCGTACCAGCTCGTGTTCGCGGCACGGCGCACCGAGGCGCAGGCGCGCGCGGGCGACGAGCCGCTCGCCGCCCTGGTCCCGCCGCCCGACCCGGCAGTGAGCGTGGCCGTCTACGCGTCGACGCTCGCCGTCGCACCGGCCGGCGGTGGCAGCGCGCGCGGCGTGCACGCGCTCGGCCGCGTCGGTGCGCAGCTGCAGACGCTCGCCTTCCCGATCCCCGCCAACGCCGGCGTGCCGCCGCAGTGGCGCTGGTATCCGGCCGACCGACCCGGCTACCTGCACCTGCACGCACTGCGCGTGCGCGACCGCCACGGCGGCGTCGCCTGGGACTGGGTCGCGGCGCGCGACGGCGACCGCGCGCTGCGCGATGCCGGGCGGCAACAGATCGACCTCGGCACGCCGGCGGCCGACGGCGCCGTGACGCTGCTGCTGCGCGGCGCCGAGCCGGGCCTCGACCTGCCTGTGCCGGTGGCGGCTCTGGCGCCGGCGGGGGCGCCGTGGACGTTCGAGGCCGTGTGCGGCTGGCCGCTGTCGGCCGACTACCTCGCATTGCTGCCCGCGGCACCCGCAGACCGCGCACCGGCCCCGCTGGCGCCGCTCACCGCCGCGGCCGTGCCGCCGCCGCGCGACCCCGTCGTCGAGGTCGTCGTGCCGGTGCACGGCCAGGTCGACCTCGTGCGCCGCTGCCTGGCCAGCGTGGTCGACGGCGGCGGCGACGTGCCGTGGCATCTGACGGTGATCGACGACGCCAGCCCCGATGCCGGGACCACCCGCTGGTTGCGCGAGTTCGCCGCCGTGCACCCCGAGACGACGGTCGTCGCGAACGCGCGCAACCTCGGCTTCGTCGCCACCGCCAACCTCGGCTTCCGACTGGCCGGGCGGCGCGACGTCGTGCTGCTCAACAGCGACACCGAAGTGCCGCCCGGCTGGCTCGACCGCCTGCGCCGCGCCGCCGTCGCCGACCCTCGCGCCGGCACCGTCACCCCGTTCTCGAACAACGCGACGATCTGCTCGTTCCCGCGCTTCTGCGAGGACAATCCGCTGCCGCCCGGCCACACCACGGCCTCGCTCGACCGCCTGTTCGCGCAGACCCTTGCGGGGCAGACGGTCGAGATCCCGACCGCGGTGGGCTTTTGCATGTACATCCGCCGCGACTGCCTCGACGAGATCGGCGACTTCGACGCCGCGACGTTCGGCGCCGGCTACGGCGAGGAGAACGACTTCTGCCTGCGCGCCACCGCGCGCGGCTGGCGCCACCTGCACGTGCTCGACGTGTTCGTTCGCCACGAAGGCGGCTCGAGCTTCGGCCCGCGCCAGCAGGAGCTCCAGCGGCACGCCATGGCGGCGATGCTGCGCCTGCACCCGCACTACGACGAGCTGGTGCGCGCGTACATCGAGCGTGACCCGCCGCGGCCGTACCGCGACGCGGTCGCCGGCCGCCTCGCGGCCGGCTGATGCCCTTCAACCCGTACCTGCACGGCCTGCGCGGGCTCGCGGCGCTGGGCGTCCTGCTGTTCCACTGGAGCACGCACTTCCCGGCGGCCAGCCAGGTGCTGGCGTCGATGCGCTGGGGCCCCGAGCCGTGGATGAACCTGTCGCTGCCGTTCGCCAACGGCTGGCAGGGCGTGCCGCTGTTCTTCGTCCTCTCGGCGTTCCTGCTCGCGTCGCAGTGGGCCGACAAGCCCGTCACTGCCGCCACCGTGCGGCCGTACCTGAAGCGTCGCTTCCTTCGCATCTACCCCGCCGTGTGGCTGCAGCTCGGCCTGCTGCTGCTGATCCCGCTGCCCGGCCTGATCGCGCCGTGGGACGCGGCCACGCTGCTGCTGAACGCGCTGCTGTGGATCCATCTGCCGCCGGCGATGGCCGTGCCGCTCAACGGCGTGTGGTGGACGCTGCCGGTCGAGCTCGGCTTCTACGTGCTGCTGCCGCTGCTGATCGTGCTGCGCGAGCGCTGGAGCGCGCTCGCGGCGTACGCGCTCTGCCTGGCCGTCGCCATCGGCTGGCGCTGGCTGTGCATCGTCTGGTTCGCCGACGAGGGCCTCGCCCACCGGCTGCACGTGGTCGACGCGCTGCCGGGGTCGCTGGCGACGTTTGCTGCCGGCTTCTGGCTCGCCCGCCGCGCGCCGGTCGATTCGACCGCCCGCCGCTGGTTCGGCCTGGCGGCGCTGGGCCTCGCCTACCTCGCGCTGCAGTACGCCATCTGGACCTGGAACGCGGTCTACCTGCGCGGCCACTGGATCCTCGCGGTGTGGGTGCCCGCGCTCGGCCTGGTGCTTGCCGGCGTCGTCCACCTGCTGCGTCGGCCGCTGGCGGGCCTCGGCGTGCTGGCCAGCCGGCCGGCGCAGTGGCTGGGCGAGATGAGCTTCGGCATCTACCTGTGGCACTACCCCGTGCAGCAGGCGTTCGTGCTGCTCTGGCCCGCACGCTGGGCGTCGCCGCAGGCCAGCGTCTGGGCGCTGGTGGCCACGACGGCGCTGACGTTCGCGCTCGCCTGGTTCAGCTACCACGCGGTCGAGAAGCGCTTCTTCCGCCCCTCGCGGCCGCATCGGCACGACGCCTTCGCACGCGCCGGCGGCGCGGCGGCGCCCGCTCCGCCGGAAGGATCGAGGGGCCGCGGGTGAGCGGCGCCGGCCTCAGCGCAGCGGCGCTGGCGCCGCGCTCACGACCACTCGTGCTCCAGCAGCACCAGTCCGGTCTCGCGCGCCGCGCCGGCCACGTCGAAGCGCAGCTCGACGTGGTCGAACATGCGCATGCCCTCGGGGTCCATCGCGTGGCTGCGCGCCACGTAGCGCCCGGGCAGCAGCGGCAGCCGCGGCAGGCGCAGCGTGTACGCGTACAGGCGCGGCTCGACGCGACGCAGCGCGAAGCCGTCCATCTCGGAGTAGCAGCCGGCCACCGGCGTGCCGTCGACGCGCACCACGCCCACCGCCACCTGCGGCACGCGGTCGTCGGGCGAGTGCACGGTGCCGGTGACGACCAGCTCGCCACCCTCGGGCACCCGCACCGGCTCGTCGGTGGCCATGCCGTTGAGCTGCATGCTGCGCACGTGGTAGATGCTGCCCCCGGCCGCGGCGGCCTGCGGCTGCAGCCGGCGCGCTTCGGCCGAGCGCTCCTCGTGCCAGGCCAGGTACTCGCGCGTCACGTCGGCCGCGGCGCCGAACAGGCGCAGCCGCCCGCCGTCGATCCACGCCGCCTGCCGGCACAGCTTCTGCACGTGGTACATGCTGTGCGAGCACAGCAGCAGCGTGCCGCCGCCGGCGAGGAAACCCTCCATCCACGCGATGCACTTGCGCTGGAACGACTCGTCGCCCACCGCCAGCACCTCGTCGGTGATCAGCAGGTCGGGCGTCAGCGCGGTGGCCACCGCGAAGCCGAGTCGAACCACCATGCCCGACGAATAGTGCTTCACCGGCTGGTCGATGTGCGCACCGATGTCGGCGAAGGCCAGGATGCCGTCGACGCGCTCGCGCGCCTGCGCCGGCGACAGACCGGCCAGCGCGCAGCCCAGCGCGATGTTCTCGCGGCCGGTGTACTCGGGGTGGAAACCGGCGCCGAGCTCGAGCAGCGCGCCGACGCGGCCGTTGACGACCACCTCGCCACGCGTGGGCCGAGCGACGCCGGCGATGATCTTCAGCAGCGTCGACTTGCCCGCGCCGTTGACGCCCACCAGCGCGGTCGAAGCACCGCGGTGCACGTCGAACGTGACGCCGTCGAGCGCCTGGAAGCTCGACGCGGCATGCGGCACGCCGCGCAGCTTGGCCCACAGCGACGCGATCTGGCCCGCGGCGGAGGTCTGCAGCGGGTAGGCCTTGCCGACGTCGCGCAGACGCACCAGCGGCGCGTCGTCGTTGCTCGCGACTGCGGCGCCTGCGTCTTGCATGGCAGCCAGGGTGTGCGGGTTCACAGCGCCTCTTCGAAGTGCGGCGACAGGCGACGGAACACGAACCGCCCGAGCACCAGCACCGCGACACAGAACGCGCCCGCCGCCAGTTCGGCCGCGGTGGGCAGCGCACGGCCCTGCAGCAACGCGGCACGTGCAGCTTCCAGCAGCACCGCGACGGGGTTCAGCAGCATCGCGCCTTGCAGCCACTCGGGCAGCATCGCGGCGCTGTAGAGGATCGGGCTGAGGTAGAAGAGCAGCATCAGCGCGTGCCCCAGGCCCTGCTCCAGGTCGCGCACGAACACGTGCACGGCGCCCAGCAGCAGGCCGAGCCCGGTGGCCAGCGTGGCCAGCGCGGCCAGCGCGAACAGCACCAGCGGCAGCCCGCCGGCGTGCAGCGCGTGCCCGCCGAAGGCGACCACCACCAGCACCAGCACGTAGCCCGCCAGTTGCACCGCGAAGCTGGCCGCCACGGCGGCGTAGACGACCAGTTCGTGCGCGAACGGGATCTTCTTCACCAGTGCGCCGTTGGCGACCACCGACGCGCTGGCGCGCATCACCGCCTCGGAGAACGCCATCCACGGCCACAGCGCCAGCGCCAGGAAGACGACGAACGGTGTCGTGCCGTCGCCGACCGCGCGCACCTTGAACACCGTCGTGAACACGAAGGTGTAGATCACCAGCAGCGCCACCGGGTGCACGAAGGCCCACACGCCGCCGAGCAGCGAGCCGGCGAAGCGGTTCGTCACCTCGCGCTGGGCGAAGCGCAGGAAGAGCCACCACGCGCGGGCGTGGATCACGCTGCTCACTTCGGCTCGGCGTGGCGCGTGACCCACCTGACCCGTGGCCGCAACGACCCCTGCAGTCTCAAGGTTTGGCGAAACTGCGCGAGAACGCCTCGATCGCCGCGGTGTCGGGCTTCGCGCCGCCCAGCAGTTCGCGCACCTTGGCCTGGCGCGCTTCGGCCTGCGCCTTGGCGCGCACCTCGCGTTCGAGCTCGCCGCGCACGTCGTCGAAGCTGCGTTGGCCCGCAGCGCGCCGCCCTTCGAGGCGCACGATGTGGAAGCCGAACCGCGTCTCGACGATGCCGGAGAGGTCGCCAGGGTTCTCCAGTGCGGCGAGCGCCTGCTCGAACTCGGGCACCATCGCGCCCGAGGCAAACCAGCCCAGGTCGCCGCCGCGGCTCGCGGTGGCCAGGTCGGCCGACTGTTCGCGCGCCAGCGCCTCGAACGACGCACCGTCCTTGAGTTGGGCGAGCAAGGCCTCGGCGCGTTCCCGCGCCTTGCCGTCGTCGCTGCGGCCGATCAGGATGTGGCGGGCCCGCGTCTGCGCTGGCGCGTTGAACCGTGCAGGGTTCTCGCGGTACAGGTCGCGGGCGTAGCGCGCGACCAGCTCGTCGCTCGGCAGGGCGGCGATGTCGATCTCGGCCAGGCGCGCGTCGGACAGGATGCGTTCCTGCGCCTGGCGCAGCAGGGCAGCGACGACGGGGTCCTTGTCCAGCCCGTCGCGGCGGGCCTCGGCGGCCAGCGCGCGGCGCACGTAGAGGTCCTCGGCCTGGCGCACGACGTTCTCCGGCCGGGACAACAGCGCGTCGCGCGACGCGCCCGGAATGCGCTGTGCGGCGGCGCGCACGTCGTCGGCGGAGACAGTGGCCTCGGGCCCCTGCAACAGGGGCTGGGCGCCGGCGGTGACGTGGAAAAAGGCGATCGAAGCCACGAGGGCCGCGAGCCGGTTCGCACGGCGCGGCCTTGCGCGGCGTGCGGCATGGGAAGGAGTGGCGGTGACGCGGAACATCGCAACAGGAAGTAACGGACTCAATGAAAAAGGGCGGGGTTGCCCCCGCCCTGGTCAGACTCGAAAGACGCGCTGGTCAGCGGACCGAGCGGTGCGGGAAGGTCAGGCCGTAGTTCGAGGCCGTGCCCGCAGCCGATGCACCGTTGTACAGGTTCATCGTCGCGGCGCCGATGATCGGCAGACCGTTGCCGCCCAGGCCCGGGGTCGCGATGCGCACCCAGCCGTCGGCGTACGGCACCGTCACGTCCTTGCGGGCGATCTGGGCGCCGAGCACCGAAGCCTCACCGGCCGCGTTGAAGCTCAGCACGCTGACTTCACCGCAGAAGGTCAGCGGCGCCGCCGGAGTCCCCGGGGAGATCACGAACTCGGTCGGCTGGGTCACGAAACGCTCTTCACGGTCGGCCGTCGTGGCGCCGCTGTAGCGGTTGGCCAGGGAAGCCGGCGACGACAGCGAGATGTCGAGCACGCAGATCTGCTTGCTCACCACCGCGGTGTTCGTGTTGGTGAAGAAGTTCGTGTTGCCGACGATCGCGCCGTCCGCATCGTCGAACTCCAGGTCGGTGAACAGACGGCGGCCGCGCGCACCGGTGGCACTGACGAACTCGTAGTCGTACGCGACGTTGTAGCGGCGCGTCGGCATCGAGAAGATCCAGTCGGTCTGCGCCAGGATGTTGGGGTCGGTCACGAACTCGTTCGTCACCGCCTGCACCGCCAGCGCGTTCGACAGCACGACCGCCTGGCTGCGCGTCGCCTCGCCGTTGGCCAGCGCGCCGAGCACGCCGCTGAGGTAAGGCGTCGACAGGTCCGGGAAGTCGTAGGCCGCGGCTTCGACCGGCGCAGCGACCGTCATGGTCGGCAGCACCGTGTTGTTCGTCGTGCCGCCGCGCAGCAGCGGGTCCGACGTCCACACTTCCGCATTCGCGATATCGACCGGGGTCGAGGTCTGCGGGAAGAACACGACGTTGCCGTAGCCGTACTGGCTGGTCGCGGCTTCCACCGCCGCCACCGCGACCGCGGCGCCGCTGAACGACGACGAGCCCGGCACGTTGATGACCGTCCAGTTGGCCATCAGGCCGGTGGTCGGCACGTCGAGGCCGCGGCGCAGCGCCGTGGTGGCGGCACCGATGCCGGCCAGGCGCGGGTCGTACACGCCGTCGCCGTTGAACGCGGCAGCGCGAGCACCGTAACCGGTCGTGAAGGTGCCCAGCGCGTTGACCGCCGCCGAGTTGCAGTCACGCGGCACGCCGGCGACGTGCTTGATCGAGTTGAACAGCGTCAGCGTCGTCGGGTCGGCCGCGCTGTAGGCGATCGTCGGCGGGATGTCGGCCATGTTCAGGATCTCGACATAGCCTTCGCGCGTCTGGAACGCCTTCTCGTCGTCGGTCAGGGCCGAGTCGAGACGCGCGGTGACGAACGACTGCTTCACGTCGAGCGGCAGCGTGCAGGTCTTGTCGTTGGTGACCAGGCGCGGCAGGCCGTTGGCGCCTTGCGTGATCGCAAACGAGAAGTTGTCGCCGGGCGACATCAGCACCGTGAAGTCGAACACGTCGTCCGAATTCGACGCGGCACGGAAGCGGACCTTGACGGCCTTGCCCATGCGGGTGTCGGTGTTCGTGATGTTGATGTACGTGTCGTTGTTGTTCTGGGTCGAGTAGTACGGAACCAGCAGGATGTGACCGATGCCGTCGGTGTTGACGCGCAGCTCGTCGGCCTGCGGCGTGCCGTACACCGACAGCGCACCGGCCGGCGCCGCCCAGACCTGGGCATTGGCCGCGCCCGCCATGGCGAGACCGCCGATCAGGGCCGCGACGCTCTGGGCGATAAGACTTTTCCTCATATGTTGACTCCGGTCGAAAGATTGTTTAGCGCAACGGGAAGCAATCACGCGAAATTCACTGTAGCACAGCGAGGTTGGATGAAGCACTCAGGCGACTCCCTGCAAAACCCGAGTGTTGAAGATTTGCAACAGGTGTGGGTTGGACCTTCTTCGTATACGCAACGCCCTCCCAACGTGACCGCACACGAGTGCCTTCGAGACCGGCCCGGCACGTCAGCGTCACAGCTTGTACAGCAACCACCACTGACCGCCGTCCACCAGCCAAGTCTCTTCCAGGTAGCTTTCTATGGTACCCATTCTCGGCCAGATCAAGACCGGCTCGTAGCTGACTTTCACCTTCGCGACGCATTTTTCAGACGTTTCGCACACCACGGACACCACTTCGGCTTCCTTGTAGGTCACGGCGCCGGCGTTGCGCGCGCGGAAACGTTCTGGGCTGACCAGCGCGCGGCTGCCCGGGCTGAGGAACTCGTACGAGGCCTTCGTGTCGCCGGCCAGCTGCGCGGCCCAGCGCGCCTGCGCGCGCGCGCGCACCTGGTCTTCGGGCGTGCGCGGCGCCGTGGCGCAGCCGGCCACGAGCGCGGCGGCAAGCACCGCGGCCAGCGCATTGCGGCGCGTGACGGAAAGCGGAACGACGTCGTGCGGCGTCATCGTCGTAGGGACTCCTTCGTCAAGGGACGTTGTTGGGACCGGCCGGCAAGGTCGTCTCGCCGGCCGGCGCTGCGGGGGCCGCTTCGCGCGGCGCGTGCATCGGGGCCAGCCCCTGCATGCGGTCGCGCAGGTCGCGGCTGATCGCGCGCGTGTCCTCGTCGGAGCGCGCCACGCGCGGCGTGATGACCACCAGCAGCTCGGTGCGGTTGCCCGAGTTGCGCTTGGTGCCGAACAGCGCGCCGAGCACCGGGATCTCGTGCACCACCGGCACGCCGCTGGAACCGTCGGTGTTGTTGTCGCGGATCAGCCCGCCGAGCACCAGCGTCTCGCCCGAGCGCACCGCCACCATGCTGCCGATCTGGCGCTGCAGGAACGCGCGCTGGCCGGTGGCGGTGTCGATCTGGCCGACGTCGGTGACGGCCTGGTTGATGTTCATCGTGACCATGTCGCCGGCGCCCACCGACGGCGTGACCTGCAGCGACACGCCGGTGTCCTTGTACTGGATGGTCTGCGTGCGCGCGCCGCCTTCGGTGCTGATGGTCTCGCTGGCCAGGATCGGCTGCTGGTTGCCGACCACGATCGATGCGGTGTGGTTGTCGAGCACCATCAGCGACGGCGTCGAGATCACGCGCACCAGCGACTTCTCGGCCAGCGCGTTGAGCACGCCGCGCACGTTGCCCAGCGAGTTGCGCAGCACGTACGAAAAACCCGCCAGCGCGCCGCCGAGCACGCCGCCGGCCTGGTCGCTGAGCGCGCCGCGTCCGGTGTAGCCGCCGTCGGCGGTGCCGAAGGCCCACTGCAGCCCGTAGCGCAGTTCGTCGGTGAGCGTGACCTCGACGATGCTGGCCTCGATCAGCACCTGCGTCGGCGGCACGTCGAGCCGGCGCAGCGCCTCCTCGATGCGCTCGAACTGCGCCGGCGTGCCGTACACCAGCACCGCGTTGTTCTTCTCGTCGGCGACCACGCGCACGTTGCCGTCGATCTGCATCGCGCTCACGCCGCCGGCCACGCTCTGGCCGGTGCTCGTGCTCATCGCGGGCAGGCCCTGCCCCAGGCTCACGCCTGCGCCCGCCGCGGTGCGCTGCGTCGTGGTCGGCAGCCCGCCCGGCGTGCGCCCGGTGACGCTCGACAGGCCCGGGGCGACGCCGGTGGGCGCAGGCGCGGTGCCCTGGCCGCTGCCGAAGATGCCGTTGAGCACGTCGCCGAGGTGGCGCGCCGACCCGTTGCGCACCGGGTACACGTGCAGCCGCGGCTCGGCCGCGCTGTTGCCCGGGCGGTCGAGCCGCTCGATCCAGCGCCGCGCCTCGTCGAGGTAGGCGGCGCGCGGTGTGACCACGACGATGCTGTTCATGCGCTCGATCGGCAGCACGCGGATCGCGCCGAACAGCGGGTGACCTTCGGCCAAGCCGGTGGCCGCCGCCGCGCCGGCCGACGTGCCGGCGGCAGCCCCCGAGGCCGTGGCCGGCGCGCGCGGCGTCGGGGTCGGCGCGGTCGACGCGGTCGGCGCGGCGGGTCGCGCGCCCGGGCTCATCAGCTGCAGCGCCGCCTCGACGTCGCGCACCGACACGTACTTCAGCGGGAACACACCCACCGACATGCCGGCGAGCAGGTCGATGTCGAAGGTGTTGACGAGGCTGAGCCAGCCCTCGGCCTGCGTGCGGCTGCCCACCAGCACCAGCAGGTTGCGCACGGTGTCCACGCGCGCGACCGCGTTGGCCGGCGCCAGCGGGCGCAGGATGTTCGCCATCTCGGCCGCGCCGATGTAGCGCAGCGGCACGACGATGGCGCCGGTGCCCGGCGTCAGCGGCTCCTTGCCGACCTGGCGCACCATCGGCGAGACGGCCTGCAGCGCCTCGGCCTTGCCGACGTGGTAGGTGCCGCGCGCGTCGCGCACCATCGCCAGCGCGTTGACCTGCAGCGCCGCCTCGAGCAGGAACACGGCCTGGTCGGGAGGCACGGGGTTCGGCGTGGCGATCGTGATGCGGCCTTCGAGCGGCGGGTAGATGACGTAGTCGGCCTTCAGCAGGTCGCCGAGCACGGCGTGCACGACCTCGCGCACCGGCGCGTCCTCGAAGCGCAGTTCGACGGGCGCGCCGGCGAGCGCCTTGCCCGGGTCGCCGTCGCCGACGACGCGGTCGGTGCCGCGGTACAGGCGCGGCGGGCCGGCTTCGCCGCCGGTCGCCGACGCGGTGGGCGCGGCTGCGGCCGATCCGGGTTGCGAGGGCGCCGCGCCCCCCGGCGCCGCCACGCCGACGCGCGCCAATGCGGGCGCCGTGGGCGTCTGCGCGCACCCCGACAGCAGTGCGAACACGGCGACGGCAGCGGCCACGGAAAGGGACTTGTTCGGCAACGGGGTCATCGGGTCACGGTTCGGGCAAGGGCGGCAGGCCGCTGCGCGCACGCAGCACGTTCATGCGCCGCACCTGATTGCGCGCGCGCTCGATGTCGCGCTGGCGCTGCGCCTGCGCGGTGGGAGTGGAGGCGGTGCCGGAGCGCGCGGAGTCGCCGGCCGCGACGGTGTCAGGCACCGCCGCGTCCGACGCACTGCGCACGAGAGCGATGGTGCGCACGTCGTCGGCACGCGCGATGACCACCTCGTTGCGCCGCACCTCCTTGACCGACCAACTGCCGATCGACTCGCCGACCCTGAGGCGCCTCACCTGCCCGTCGATCGACGCGATCACGCCGCCGACCTGGTCGTTGCCGTACAGGCCGAGCAGCCTGATCTGCGGCAGCGGATCGGCGACGGGGGCGGAAGCCACCGCCTGCGGCGGCGGAGGCGGCCGGCGCGTCGGCACGAACAGCGGACGCTCGAGGGTGGCCACGTAGCGCGCGACGTCGATGTCGACGTTGGGCAGCGCCCGGGCGTCGGCCAGCGCCGGCGGCACCGGCTGCGGCGGCTGCCAGCGCAGGTCGCGCAACGCGCCGGTGGGCGTGAACCACAGCCACGCGAGCAGGCCGGCCAGCGCCAGGTTGAGCACGACGAGCATCGGCAGCACGAGACGCCTCACGACGACCTCGCCACGCTCAGGAGCGCGCCCGCAGCGCGAACAGCTCGAGCTGCGCGACCACGCGCAGCGGGCGGTCGGGCTGCAGCGCGCCCGCGCCCTGCACGTTGAAGCCCTGGACGAACAACGACGGCGCCATCGTCGGCAGTGCCGCCAGCGCCGTCTGCAGCGCGGTCAGCTCGCCCTCGAGGCGCAGCGTGATCACGATGCGGTCGAAGCGGTCGGCGGCTTTCGCGGGCAGCAACTGGATGCTGACCACGTCGAGACCGGCCTTGGTGAACACGTCGCGCGCGCGCTGCTGCGCGTCGTTGCCCGCCTGGCTGACGTCGCGGCTGGCCGGATACGCGTGCCGCTCGAGCGACTGGCGCGCACCGTCCAGTGCGACGCCGAGGCGTTCGCGCTGGTCGGCCAGGCCGAGCAGCCGCGCGTAGCGCGGCTCGACCGACTCGATGTGCGCGCGCGCGCCCTCGTGCACGCCCCACACGCGCCAGGCGCCGTAGGCCAGCGCGCCGGCCAGCACCAGCAACCACACGGCCCATGCCCATGGCGCGGCGTCGCCACGCCTCACGACGACTTCCCTCCAGGCTGGCCGGCCGCCGACGATGGCGGCGACGACGGCGACAGGGTCAGCTCGATCGTGAAGTTCTCGCGCCCGCCGCCCATCGCGCGCGTGGCCGCCGACGGCGACCGCACGTCGCGCACGTCGGGGTGGCCGCTGAGCGCGTTCATCAGCGCCGCGGTGTTCGGCGTCTGGCCGCTGATCGTCACCTTCGTGCCCTGCACCTGCAGCCGCTGCAGGAAGGTGTCGTCGGGGATCAGCTGGGTGAGCAGGTCCAGCACCGCCAGCGGCTCGACGCGCTCGGCGATCAGGCCGTGCAGCGCATCGATGTCGCCCTGCGTGCGCACCAGCGCCTCGCGCTGCGCCAGCAGCGGCGCCATGCGGGCCTCGACCTCCTGCATCGCCGCGGCCGCCTGCATCGCGCGCAGCTTGAGCTGCACCGTGGGCGTGACCGCGGCCGCGGCGCCGAGCGCCAGCGCCAGCGCGAGCAGCGCATAGACGCTCCAGCGGCCGCGCACCGCGCGGCGTTCGCGCGCCGCCTCGCCGTAGCCCTGCAGCACGACGGCACGACCGGCGTCGTCGCGCGCCCACACCTCGGGCGCGGTGCGCCCGGCCAGACGGTCGGCGCAGGCCGCGAGGTGCTGGTCGACGGCGCGGCGCGACGCCAGCACCGCGTGCACCGCGAGGCCGGCGCCGGCTTCGCGTGCGCGGTAGCCCCAGGCCAGGTCGGAAGCCTCGAACGGGCTGGCGGTGCGCACCTCGAGCGCCACCGCGGCGTGCAGGTCGACACTGGACATCGCCGGCAGTTGCAGCCGGCAGTCCAGCCGGATGGGCTCGGGCAGCTCGACGGCAGTGAACGGCGCCGAACGCGCGTCGCCCGGCACCGGCGCGTCGCCGGCCCAGCGCGAGACGCCGCCGTCGGCCTGCAGCAGGCACACGTGCGGCTGCGGCATCAGCCACGACAGCGGCGGCCAGCGGTGCAGTTCGCGCCACGGCTGCACCAGCGCGTGCATCAGCGCGCCCAGGTCCACGCCGCGCGGCGGCGCGGGCAGATCCACGCCGCGCTGTTGCGCGGGCAGGCCGAGGCCGCGCTGTTGCGCGGGCAGGTCGAGGCCGCGCTGATGCGCGGCGTGGGCCGTCACGGTGCCCGTCGTGCCGTTCACTCAGCCTCCGTCGCGCGCGGCGGCGACCCAGCGGGTCGATGCGCGCAGCGTCTGCCAGGGCGCGGCCTGCCCCGCTGCGGCCGCCAGGTCGACGTCGCGCACGGCGAGCACCTGCGCGCCGTCGGGCAGGGGCACCCGGGCCGTGATCCGGTAACGGCTGCTGACCGTGGCATCGATGAAAGCGCCTTCGAGTCGGGTGGTGTCGATCGCGGCGACGCCGGCGTCGCGGTCGTCCGCGATCCGCTGCGCCACCGCCGCGTTGCCCCCGGCGAGGAACAGCAGCATGTCGTACGGCGCGGCCAGCGCGTTGACGCGACCGCCGCCGCGCGAACCGGTCGTCACGAAAGGCGCGAGTCTAACAAAGAGGTCGTAGTCGACCCCGGGCAGCGACAGCAGTTCCTCGGGGGCGTCGAGCAGCGCGTCGGCGCCGGCGGCGCGGCGGGCCACCAGCGTGTCGGCCAGCGTGCGCGCCTGCGGCTCGTCGAGGCCGCCGACGCGCTGCAGCAGCGCCGCCAGCAGCGGCGCGGCCGCCTGGTTCAGGTCGACGAGGCCGGTCATCGGCATCACCTCGACGGCGATCGTGCGGCCGTCGTAGTCGACGCCGGTGCGTGTCAGCCGGTCGACGCGCGCGCCGCCGCCGGCCATGCGCTGCAGCACCAGGTGGATCGCCGCCTGACCCGCGGCTTCGCCGACCAGGCCGGCGCGCGCGACGCCGGCCAGCCGCAGCTCGCTGCGCTGCGCCTGCACGACGCCGGTGACGAGCACGGCGAGCGCGGCGACGATCCACAGCACCGCGATCAGCGCGACGCCGCGTGCGGGGCGACTCGCCGCACCGACCGCGTCCAAGGCGCTCACTGCGTCTGTCCTCCGATGACGAAGCCGCCGTCGGCGCCGCGCGCCGCCTGCGTGCGCAACGGCACGATGACCGGCGGCCAGACCTGCGTGGCGGTGGCCAGGTCGATGCGCACGCGCGGCGGCAGCCGCGTCCCGCGCGCCGTCGCGGGCGTGGACTCGTCGGGCCACGCGGGCCGCCAGCCCGCGTCGACGCCGTCGCCGCCGTAGCGCAGTTCGAAGCGCTCGACGCGCGGCACCAGCACACGCGACTCGGCCAGCGCCCAGTCGGGCCACACCGTCTCGCCGGCCCACGGCGCGTGACGCAGCACCAGGCCCGCGCTGCCGTCGTCGAGCGTCTCGACGGCGAGCCTGAAGTGGTGCCGCCCCGCGGCGCCGAAGCGCGCCGGCATCACGGCCACCCAGGCCATCTCCTGCGCCGCGGCGGTGAACAGCAGGCCCTGCCCGGGCGCAGGCACGCGCAGCGGCACCACGCGGGCGAGCACCTCGCGCAGGAAGCCGACGCCCACGCGCATCTCGTCGATCGCGTCGACGCGTTCGTCGATGCGCTGCGACGACTGCGCCATGCTGCGCAGCGACGCGCCGAGCACGAGCACGACCAGCGACAGCACCGCGGTCGCGACGACCACCTCGACCAGCGTCATGCCGCGCTCGCGCGCGGGCCCCGGCGATGCGCGCCTCACCGCGGCGACTCCCCGGGCAGCGGTCGCGACTGCGGCAGCAGCGTGCGCAACTCGAGCGCGTGCGGCGCCGTGCCGCGCCCCGGCCACTGCACGCTGACCACCACCTCGTGCAGCGCCGGCGCGGTGGCGTCGAGCCCCGGCGGCGTCGGCCACGGCACCGACGACACGCGCCACGCGAAGCCGCCGTCGTCGCCGGCCTCGTGCCAGCCGTCGGCCGGCACCGCGTCGCGCGCATCGAGGATCGAGCGTGCCAGCACGCCGGCGCGGTGCTGCGCCGCGTGGTCGGCCACGCCGCGCACCGCGCCGGCGTCGACCTGGTACAGCAGCGTCAGCGCCAGCCCCATCACCGCGACGGCCACCAGCAGTTCGAGCAGCGAGAAGCCGCGCGAGAAGCGGTGCGCGCAGCGCCGGCGCGTCATGGCGTGATCGGCGCCTGCGACACCGCCGCCGACAGCCAGTCGACCGTGATGCGCACGCCGCCGCCCTGCGGGCGCAGCACGTCGACGCTGCCGCCGGTGGCGCCGCCCTGCGGCAGGAAGCGGATCGCGCCGACCTGCTGCTCGGACCACTCGATGCCGGCCACGGTCACGCGCATCTGCAGCGGCGGCTGCAGCGCGTGCAGTTCGCGTCCGTCGAGGCCGAAGCGGCCCTGCGCGAGGTCGACGACGAAGCGCACCTCGCTGCCCTCGGCCAGCGCCTTCTGGCGCGCCGCACGCAGGTCGGTGACGACGGCGCGCACCGTGTCGCGGTAGCGCATCGAGTCGCGCAGGCGCTCGAGCGCGGTGGGCACCACGGCGACCATCAGGCCGACGATGGCCAGCGCGACCAGCAGCTCGATCAGCGTGAAGCCGCCGGCGCGACGCGCGACGCCCGCGCTGCGCGGCACGGCGCCGCGATCAGCGCGTGTTGCGCAGGTCGGCGTTCTCGCCCTCGCCGCCGGCCGCGCCGTCGGCGCCCAGCGAGACGATCTCGACGGAACCATCGCCGTTGAGCTTGTACTGGTACGCGCGCCCCCAGGGGTCGGCGGGCACCGAACCCTTCAGGTACGGGCCGGCCCAGCCGGCCGACACCGCCGGCGGCTGCGCGACGAGCGCGTTCAGGCCCTCCTCGCTGGTCGGGAAGCGCCCGACGTCGAGCTTGAACAGCTCGAGCGCCTTCTCGAGGTCGGCGATCTGCACCGTCGCGGTCTTCGACTTCGCGCCGCCGAGCTGGTTGAGCACGCGCGGACCGACCAGCCCGGCCAGCAGCGCCAGGATGGCGAGCACGACGAGCAGTTCGATCAGCGTGAAGCCGCGCGCGCGGCCGGAAGACGACGGGCGGGACAGGGAAAACAGGCGCTTCATCGGCACGGTCGCTGCGACCGGTACGGGGAAAAAATCATCATACCGCGATCTCGTTGACCGACAGGATGCCCAGCAGGATCGAGACGATGATGCCGGCGACCAGCGCGCCGAGCACGACGATCAGCGCCGGCTCGAGCAGCGTGAGCATGCGCTTGAGGCCGGTCTCGACGCGCTGGTCGGTGAGGTCGGCCAGCTCGATGAGCATCGGGCCGAGGCGGCCGGTCTCCTCGCCGACGCGCACCAGGTTGACCGCCAGCGGCTCGAACTGGCGCGTGTCGGCCATCACCTGCGCCAGCCGCGCGCCCGACTTGACCGGCGCGACCATGCCCTGCAGCGCGCGGCGCAGCGGCCGGTTCGACACCGTGTCGACGCCGATGTCCAGCGCCGCCAGCAGCGGCACGCCGTGGCCCACCAGCGTGCCCAGCGTGCGCGCGAACACCGCCAGCTCGAAGCGGTGCACGATGGGCCCGACCAGCGGCACGCGCAGCAGCGCGGCCTGCACGCGCAACTGCCCGGCGGGCGTGCGCGCCCAGCGCAGCAGCGCCCAGCCGACGGCGACCGCCGCCACCGCCCACGCCACGCCCCAGTCGCGCACGTGGTGGCTCAGCGCCAGCACGGCGCGCGTGGCCAGCGGCACCGCGTCGCCCATGTCGGCGAACAGCTGCTCGAACTGCGGCACGACGAAGCCGATCATGCCGGCCAGCGACAGCACCGCGACGACCAGCAGGATCGCCGGGTAGGTGGCCGCCGAGACGACGTTCTCGCGCAGCGCGGCCAGCCGCGCGATGTGCTCGGCCAGACGCTCGAGCGTGTGCGCCAGCTGGCCGCTGGCCTCGCCGGCGCGCACCATGCTCAGGTAGAACGGGCCGAACAGCGCGCCGTGGCGGCCCAGCGCGCGGCTCAGCGGCGCGCCGTCCTTGACGTCGTCGAGCACCTGCTGCAGCAGCGCGCGCACGCGCGGCTTGGCGCTCATGTCGATCAGCACGCGCAGCGCGTAGGCCAGCGGCAGGCCGGCGCGCAGCATCACCGCCAGCTCGTGCGTCAGGTCGAGCACGTCGCGGCGGTCGACGCCGGCGTCGCGCCGCCAGCGGCGCGGCGCGCGCGCGCCCGGCCGCTCGGACGGCGACGCGGACGCGACGGCCGCCGGTGCGGCGGCATCGGCGGGCTCGACGGCCAGCGGCACCAGCCCCTGCGCCTTGAGCCGCAGCAGCGCCTGCTCGGCGCTCGCGGCGTCGATGCGCCCGCGCGCCGTGCGCCCCGACGCCTCGACGGCACGCCAGGCGAACTCAGGCATCGCCCTGGTCTTGCGTCACGCGCGTGACTTCCTCGATCGTCGTCGCGCCGGCGGCGACGCGGCGCAGCCCGTCGTCGTGCAGCGTGCGCATGCCCGCCTGCGTGGCCAGCGCGTGCAGCGCCGACGCGTCGGCGCCGTCGAGGATCGCGCGTCGCATCGCCTCGTCGACGACGAGCAGCTCGAAGATGCCGGCGCGCCCGCGGTAGCCGGTGCCGCGGCACTGCGCGCAGCCGCGTGCGCGGTACAGCGGCGCGCCCGGCGCGACGTGGCGCTGCAGCCCGGTCGAGCGCAGCCACTCGGGACCCGGCACGTAGGCCTCCTTGCACGCCGGGCACAGCGTGCGCACCAGCCGCTGCGCGACGACGCCGTTGACCGTCGAGGTGATCAGGTAGCGCTCGACGCCCATGTCGAGCAGGCGCACCACCGCGCTGGCGGCGTTGTTGGTGTGCAGCGTCGACAGCACGAGGTGCCCGGTCAGCGCGGCCTGCACCGCGATCTGCGCGGTCTCGCCGTCGCGCATCTCGCCGATCATCACGATGTCGGGGTCCTGGCGCAGGATCGAGCGCAGCGCGTGCGCGAAGCTCAGCCCGATCTGCGCGTGCACCTGGATCTGCACGATGCCCGGCAGCTGGTACTCGACCGGGTCCTCGACCGTGACGATCTTGTTCGTCGCCGCGTCGAGCTGCGACAGGCCGGCGTACAGCGTGGTCGTCTTGCCGGCGCCGGTGGGGCCGGTGACCAGCAGGATGCCGTGCGGGCGCGCCAGCATCGCCTGCAGCTGCCCGAGCGTGTCGTCGGCCAGGCCCATGTCGGCCAGCCCGAGGCGCACGCTGGCGCGGTCGAGCACGCGCATGACCACGCTCTCGCCGTGCACGCTGGGCAGCGTCGACACGCGCAGGTCGAGCTCGCGGCCCTTGACGCGGGTGCGGATGCGCCCGTCCTGCGGCAGGCGGCGCTCGGCGATGTCCAGGTGCGCCAGCAGCTTGACGCGCGAGGTCACCGCCGCGCCCTGGCGCGGCGCGAGCACCTCGGCGGTGTCGAGCGCGCCGTCGACGCGGTAGCGCACGTGCAGGCCGTCGTCGAACGGCTCGAGGTGGATGTCCGACGCACGCAGGTCGACGACGCGCCCGATCAGGTTGTTCACCAGCCGGATCACCGGCGCCTCGCTGGCGAGGTCCTTCAGGTTCTCGAGGAACTCGCCGGAGTCGACGGCCTCGTCGGCGTCGATCGCCTGCTCGTCGGCCGTCGCGCTGCCGCGTTCGGCCAGCGCGCGGTCGATCGCGCTCGGTGCGGCGACGCTGACCTGCAGCTGCATCCCGGTGGCCAGCCGCAGCGCCTTGAGCAGGTACGCGTCGCCGGGGTCGGCCACCGCGACGCTGAGCGAGTCGCCGTCGCGCGCCAGCGGCAGCGCGCGGTGCGTGGCGAGGAACGCGGCGGGCAGCGACTCGAGTTCGGGGCCGGCGTCGGGCAGGTCTTCGGCGGCGACGAAGGGCACGCCGTGCAGGCGGCTGCGCGCCTGCGCCATGTCGAGCTCGGACACCAGCCCGAGCTGCACCAGGATGTCGGGCAGCCGCTGGCCGAGCTCCTCGCGCGCGGCGAGCGCGCGCTCGAGGTCGCGGGCGCCGAGCTTGCCAAGCTCGACAAGCAACTCGCCGAGGGCTTGGTCGGAGGACATCGACGCGGGAGCGGGGTTTCGCGGGGGCCGGGGCGGCGGATTCTCGCATGCACCCCGTGCGCATCGCGCCAGGGCGCCGCGGTGGCCGGTGACACAATGCCGCGGTCCCGACTGCCGCCCGACGCTGCGCCGTGCAAGAGCCGAACCTGACGATCCACTCGCTTCACGTCCACCCGATCAAGTCCTGCGCCGGCATCGCCGTCGACGAGGTGCTGCTGGTCGAGACCGGGCTCGAGTTCGACCGCGCGTGGATGCTGGTCGACGAGGCCGGCGGGTTCGTCAGCCAGCGCGAGCTGCCGCGGCTGCAGCTGGTGCAGCCGACGCTGCGCCACAGCGACCTGCTGCTGCGCGCGCCGGGCATGCTGGCGCTGCACCTGTCGCTCGACGCGGTCGAAGGCGCTTGCCGCGTGCGCGTGTGGGACGACGAGGTGGCGGCCTACGACATGGGCGACCTCGCCGCGCAGTGGTTCAGCGACTTCGCCGGCCGCACGCTGCGGCTGGTGCGCTTCGACCCCGGGCAGCGCCGCCGCTGCGACCCGGCGTGGAGCGGCGGCGTCGACGCCGAGGCCGCGTTCGCCGACGGCTTCCCGCTGCTCGTCGCGTCGACGGCGTCGCTCGACGAACTGAACCGGCGGCTGGCCGCGCGCGGCCACGCGCCGGTGACGATGGCGCGCCTGCGCCCGAACATCGTGCTCGACGGGCTCGACGCGCACGGCGAGGACTTCGTCGACACGGTCACGTTCGACACGCCCGAGGGCCCGGTGGTGCTGAAGCTGACCAAGCCGTGCACGCGCTGCACGATCCCGAACGTCGACCCGGCCACCGGCGAGCGGGGCACCGAACCCGGCGACACGCTGGCCGGCTACCGCGCCGACGCCCGCATGGGCGGCGCACCGACCTTCGGCATGAACGCGGTGATCGTCGAGGGCGTCGAGCGCACGCTGCGCGCGGGCGCCCGCGGTACGGCGACGATCGCGTTCTAGCCGCCCGCCGCGGCGCCGCGCCCGATGCAGGCCCTGCCGAGCTGGCAGCTGTTCGCGCTGTGCGTGCTCACCTGGGGCACGACCTGGTACGCGATCACCTGGCAGATCGACGCCACCGCGCCCGAGGTCGGCGTGGCGTGGCGCTTCACGCTGGCCGCGGCGGTGGCGCTGGCGGCGTGGGCGGCGCGCGGCGGGCGGCTGCGTTTCGGCGCCGCGCAGCACCTGCGGCTGGCCGCGCAGGGGGCGTTCATGTTCTCGCTGTCCTACGTGGCGATCTACCACGCCGAGCGGCACGTCCCGTCGGGGCTGGTGGCGGTGGGCTACGCGGCGTCGCCGCTGGTCAACGGCCTGGGCGCGCACTGGCTGTTCGGTGCGCCGCTGGCGCGCCGCTTCGTCGCCGGCGGCGTCGCCGGCGTGGCCGGCGTGGCCGGCGTGGCGCTGATCTTCGCGCCGCAGTTCCGCGCCGCCGACGCGACCGGCGCGGTCGCGCTGGGTGCGGCGCTGACGGTGCTGGCGGTGCTGTTGTCGTCGGCGGGCAGCCTGATCGCCAGCCGCAACCGCGAGCGGCAGATCCCGTTCTGGCCGGCGCTGGGCTACGGCATGGCCTGGGGCGCGCTGCTGAGCTGGGCGCTGGTGGCCGTCGCCGGCCACGACCCGCTGCCGCCGGCCACGTGGCGCTGGTGGGCCGCGCTGGGCTACCTGGCGCTGGCCGGCTCGGTGCTGACCTTCGCCGCGTACCTGAGCCTGCTCGACCGCCTGGGCCCCGGGCGCAGCTCGGCGATCGGCGTGATGACGCCGCTGCTCGCGCTGGCGGTGTCGGTGGCCTTCGAAGGCTACCGCCCCGACCTGGCCGCGGCGCTGGGCGCGGCGCTGGCGGTGGCCGGCAACGTGATGATGCTGCGGCGCGACGAGCGGGGTTGACGCGCATCGCGGCGAGGGCTGTTGCCCACGCCCTGCTGGCGAGCAGGGCGATCGCGGTCGCGCTCGCGTCGGCGATGGCGCCGCGCGTGCGGCACACCGACGCCATCGGCGGTGGCGCCGGCCTCGGCCGGCACGCCGCCACGAAGTGCGACGGTCGAGTTCAGCAGCAGCCGAACAGACGTCGCTCGTGCAAGCGCCACCCGAACGCGACCGCAACACCGTCAAGCGACCGCCGCGGATCCGGCTGTGCCGGTCCGCAGGCGGTGCCCCCTCGAGGGGGGTGAGCGCGGACGCTCGGGTCTGCCTGCGCAGATCCGAGCGCCTCGTGAACCGCCCGAGCTGCGCGAGGGCGTGGATGCGCCGAAGGCGCTTCGGGGGTGGTCGACTTCAATCCGCCTGCTTGCGCAGGAACGCCGGAATCTCGATCTCGTCCATGCCGTTGCTCGCCAGCGCGTCGACCTTCGCCGCGGCGGTGCGGCCGTGGCGCCACACGCTGGGCACCGCGAGCCCGGTGTAGTCGTGCGCCGCCGCGGGCGCGGCCTGCGCCGGCGCCGTGGCGACCGGCGCGTGCAGCGTCGGCAGCCCGTCGGTGCCGGTGCGCAGCGCCGGCTGGCTGTGCACCACACTGATCGGCGCGGCCTGGCGCCTGCTCGCCGGGCTCAGGCCGGTGGCGATCACCGTGACGCGCATCTGGTCGCCCAGCTCGTCGTCGTACGCGGTGCCGAAGATCACGTGCGCGTCGTCGGCGGCGTAGCGGCGGATGCAGTCCATCACCTTCTTGCTCTCGTTGAGCTTGAAGGTGTTCTTGCTCGCGGCGATCAGCACCAGCACGCCGCGCGCGCCCGACAGGTCGATGCCCTCGAGCAGCGGACAGGCCACCGCCGACTCGGCGGCCTTGCTCGCGCGGTCGGGGCCGCCCGCCTGCGCGGTGCCCATCATCGCCTTGCCCGGCTCGCTCATCACCGTCTTCACGTCCTCGAAGTCGACGTTGACCAGCCCCGGCACGTGGATGATGTCGCTGATGCCGCCCACCGCGTTCTTCAGCACGTCGTTGGCGTGCGCGAAGGCCTGGTGCTGCGTCACGTCGTCGCCCAGCACCTCGAGCAGCTTCTCGTTGAGCACGACGATCAGGCTGTCGACGTTGGCCTCGAGCTCGGCGACGCCCTGGTCGGCGGCCTTCATGCGGCGGTTGCCTTCGAACTCGAACGGCTTGGTCACCACGCCGACGGTCAGGATGCCCATCTCCTTGGCCACGCGCGCGATCACCGGCGCCGCGCCGGTGCCGGTGCCGCCGCCCATGCCGGCGGTGATGAACAGCATGTGCGCGCCGTCGATCGCGTCGCGGATGCGGTCGACCGCCTCCTCGGCCGCCGCGCGCCCGGCCTCGGGCTTGGCGCCGGCGCCCAGCCCGGTGTTGCCGAGCTGGATCACGTGCGGCGCGTGGCTGAGGTTGAGCGCCTGCGCGTCGGTGTTGGCGCAGATGAACTGCACCCCCTGCACGCCGTGCTCGATCATGTGCTCGACCGCGTTACCGCCGCCGCCGCCGACGCCGATCACGCGGATCTGCGTGCCTTCCGTGAATTCCTCGATCATCTCGATGGGCATCTCGACCTCCTGTGTGCAGTTGCCATCCGTTCCAGCCAGACCATCCACTTTCACCGTCCAAAGAGCGCGGGGCGTGGCGTGTCGTCGTCGCCGCCCCTTTCTTGTCACCTTCATCAGAAGTTCCCCAAGAACCAGTCCTTCGCCCGCGTCACGAAGCTCTTCACCGAACCGGCCTGCTGCGCCGCCTTGTGGCCGCGCGTGCGCGCCAGCCGCGCCTCCTCGAGCAGTCCCATCACGGTGGCCGAGCGCGGGTTGGCCACCATGTCCGACAGCGCCCCGCCGTAGGTCGGCAGGCCCTTGCGCACCGGCTTGAGGAAGATGTCCTCGCCGAGCTCGACCATGCCCGGCATCACCGCCGAGCCGCCGGTGAGCACCACGCCGCTGGACAGCAGCTCCTCGTAGCCGCTGTCGCGGATCACCTGGTGCACCAGCGAGAAGATCTCCTCGACGCGCGGCTCGATCACGCCGGCCAGCGCCTGGCGGCTGAGCATGCGCGGGCCGCGGTCGCCGAGGCCGGGCACCTCGACCTGCTCGCCCGGGTCGGCGAGCAGCTGCTTGGCCACGCCGTGCTCGACCTTGATCTCCTCGGCGTCCTTGGTCGGCGTGCGCAGCGCCATCGCGATGTCGCTGGTGATCAGGTCGCCCGCGATCGGGATCACCGCGGTGTGGCGCACGCTGCCGTCGGTGTAGATCTGCACGTCGGTGGTGCCGGCGCCGATGTCGACCATCGCCACGCCGAGGTCCTTCTCGTCGTCGGTGAGCACCGCGTGGCTGCTGGCGCTGGGGTTGAGCACCAGCATCTCGACCTCGAGGCCGCAGCGGCGCACGCACTTGACGATGTTCTCGGCCGCGCTCTGCGCGCCGGTGACGATGTGCACCTTGACCTCGAGGCGCCCGCCGCTCATGCCGATCGGCTCCTTGACCTCGTGGCCGTCGATGATGAACTCCTGCGGCTCGACGAGCAGCAGCCGCTGGTCGTTCGGGATGTTCACCGCCTTCGCGGTCTCGACGACGCGGGCGACGTCGGCGGGCGTCACCTCGCGGTCGCGCACGATCACCATGCCCGGCGAGTTCTGCCCGCGGATGTGGCTGCCGGTGATGCCGGTGTACACGCGCGTGATCTTGCAGGCCGCCATCATCTCGGCCTCCTTCAGCGCCTGCTGGATGCTCTGCACGGTGGCGTCGATGTTGACGACGACGCCGCGCTTGAGCCCGTGCGACGAGGCCACGCCGAGCCCGGCCACGCGCAGCTCGCCGCCGGGCAGCACCTCGGCGACCACCGCCATCACCTTGGCGGTGCCGATGTCGAGCCCGACGACGAGGTCCTTGTATTCCTTGGCCATGTCTTATCTCTTGGGGGACGCAGCGTCCGGGGTCGTCGTGATGCCTTCGAGCCGCACGGCGTAGCCGTCGGCGTGGCGCAGGTCGGCGTACAGCAGCCGCCGCTGGTAGTGCGCACCGACCTGGCCGACGGTGCGCACGAAGCGCTCGGCGCGCGCCACCAGCTCGGTGGCCTCGCCGGCGCCGGGCGTGCCGCGGCCGAGCTCGATCGCGGCGCCGCTGTCGAGCCCGACGCGCCACGAGCCGCGCCCGCTCAGGCGCAGCGTCTCGACGCGCGCGGGCAGCGGCGCGAACACCGGCGCGAGCTGCCGGTACGCCGCCAGCATGCGCGCCGCGCTGCCCTCGGGGCCGTCGAAGCGCGGCAGGCCCTCGTCCTCGACGTCGCCGACGTTGGCCTCGAACACCTCGCCGAAGGTGTTGACCAGGCGGTCGTTGCCGTCGTCGGCGCCCCACAGCGCGGCGGCCTGGTGCTCGACCAGCGTCACGCGCACGCGGTCGGGCCACACGCGGCGCACCACCGCCTGGCGCACCCACGGCACCGACTCGAACGCGGCGCGGGTGGCCGGCAGGTCGAGCGAGAAGAAGCTCGCCGCCAGGTGCGGTGCCGCCGCCGCGCGCAGCGCCGGCGCGGTGCTGCGCGCCAGTTCGCCGTCGACGACGACGCGACGCAGCGCGAACGCCGGCTGCCTCGCCGCCCAGGCCAGCGCGGCGGCCAGCAGCACCGCGGCGGCGAGCGCGTACACCGCCCAGGCGACGGCGTTCATCAGCCGGACGTCGGCCGGCAGAGGCTCGGGGCGGGTGACGGCGGCCATCGGTCGGTCAGGCGGCGGTGGCCGGCGCCGGCGACGCGTCGAGCCGCGCCTGCGCCAGCAGCTGCAGGCACAGCCGTTCGTAGGAGATGCCCGCGGCCTTGGCCGACATCGGCACCAGCGAGTGTCCGGTCATGCCCGGCGAGGTGTTCATCTCGAGCAGGAACGCGCGGCGGTCCGACGCGCGCACCATCAGGTCGGCGCGGCCCCAGCCGCGGCAGCCGAGCGCGCGGTAGGCCGCCAGCGTCAGGCGCTGGATCTCGCGCTCCTCGTCCTGCGGCAGCCCGCTGGGCACGAGGTAGTGCACGTCGTCGGTGAAGTACTTGTGCTGGTAGTCGTACGCGCCCTCGGGCGCGACGATGCGGATCACCGGCAGCGCCACCGCCTGCTCGCCCTCGCCGAGCACCGGGCAGGTGACCTCGTCGCCGTCGATGAACTCCTCGCACAGCACGTCGGGGTCGTAGCGGGTCGACAGCGCGACGGCGTCGTGCATCTGCGAGTAGCCGCGCACCTGGGTCACGCCGATCGACGAACCTTCGCGCGGCGGCTTGACGATCAGCGGCAGCCCCAGTTCGTCGGGCACCGCGCGCGTGTCGGCCGGCTGCTGGTGCCCCGGCTCGAGCAGCACCCAGCGCGGCGTGGGCAGCCCCTCGGCGCGCCACACGCGCTTGGTCATCACCTTGTCCATCGCGATCGCGCTGGCCATCACGCCGCTGCCCGTGTAGGGGATGCCCAGCAGCTCGAGCGCGCCCTGCACGGTGCCGTCCTCGCCGTGGCGGCCGTGCAGCGCGACGAAGGCGCGGCGGAAGCCTTCCTTCTTCAGCTCGCACAGGTCGCTGGCCGCGGGATCGAACGCGTAGGCGTCGACGCCCTGCGACTTCAGCGCGTGCAGCACGCCGCTGCCCGACATCAGGCTGACCTCGCGCTCGGCGCTGCTGCCGCCCATCAGCACCGCCACCTTGCCGAGCGACTTCACGTCGATGTTCATGCGCCTTCCCCGCGCGCCAGCGCCGCCGCCTGGGCGGCCACCGCGCCGATCGAGCCGGCGCCCATCACGATCACCACGTCGCCGTCCCGCGCGACGTCGACCACCGCCTGCGCCAGCTCGCGCACGTCGTCGACGAACACCGGCTCGAGGCGCCCGGCCACGCGCAGCGCGCGCGCCAGCGAGCGGCCGTCGGCAGCCACGATCGGCGCCTCGCCGGCGGCGTAGACCTCGGTCAGCAGCACCGCGTCGGCCTGCCCCATGACCTTGACGAAGTCCTCGAAGCAGTCGCGCGTGCGCGTGTAGCGGTGCGGCTGGAACGCGAGCACCAGCCGCCGGCCCGGGAACGCGCCGCGCGCGGCGGCGAGCACCGCCGCCATCTCGACCGGGTGGTGGCCGTAGTCGTCGATCAGCGTGAAGTGGCCGCCGCCGATCGCCGGCACGTCGCCGTGGCGCTCGAAGCGCCGGCCGACGCCGCTGAACGCCGCGAGAGCCCGCACCACGGGCTCGTCGGGTAGCTCGATCTCGGCGGCCACCGCGATCGCCGCCAGCGCGTTGCGCACGTTGTGTTCGCCGGGCAGGTTCAGCGTCACCGCCAGGTCGGGCATCGCGACGCCGTTGCGCCGCTGCGCGACGAAGCGCATCTGCCCGCCGGGCAGCGCCTGCACGTCGACCGCGCGCACCTGCACGTCGGCGCCGAGACCGTAGGTGACCACCGGGCGCGAGACCAGCGGCACGATCGAGCGCACCCCGGGGTCGTCGCCGCACAGGATCGCCGCGCCGTAGAACGGCATGCGGTGCAGGAAGTCGACGAAGGCCTGCTTCAGCCGCGCGAAGTCGTGGCCGTAGGTGTCCATGTGGTCGGCGTCGATGTTGGTGACGACCGACAGGATCGGGTTCAGGTTGAGGAACGACGCGTCGCTCTCGTCGGCCTCGACGACGATGTACTCGCCCGAGCCCAGCCGCGAGTTCGCACCGGCGCTGTGCAGCTTGCCGCCGATGACGAAGGTCGGGTCGACGCCGGCGGCGGCGAGCACGCTGGTGACCAGCGACGTCGTCGTCGTCTTGCCGTGCGTGCCGGCGATGGCGATGCCCTTGCGCAGCCGCATCAGCTCGGCGAGCATCACCGCGCGCGGCACCACCGGCACGCGGCGCGCGCGCGCGGCAATCACCTCGGGGTTGTCGCCCCCGACCGCGGTCGACGTGACCACCGCTTCGGCGCCGGCGACGTGCGCAGCGTCGTGACCGATGGCCACGCGCACGCCCAGCTGCGCGAGCCGGCGCGTGGTCGCGCTGTCGCTCTGGTCCGACCCCGACACCGTGTAGCCGAGGTTGTGCAGGATCTCGGCGATGCCGCTCATGCCCGCGCCGCCCACGCCGACGAAGTGGATGTGCTTGACCGCGTGCTTCATGCGCCGGCCTCCGACGGGACGCCACCCTTCGTCGGCCACGTCGTGGTCGCGACGAAGTGGGCGGGCATGACGGCGAGCTTCATGCGGCGGCCTTTCTCACCAGGCGCTCGATCTCGTCGGCCACGCGCGCCGCGGCGCGCGGGCGCGCCAGTGCATGCGCACGCTCGGCCATCGCGAGCAGCGCCTCGCGGTCGAGCCCGCGCAGCAGCGCGGCCAGCCGCTCGGGCGTCAGCTCGGCCTGCGGCAGGTGGACCGCCGCGCCGTGCTGCGCCATGAACTGCGCGTTGTCGCGCTGGTGCGCGGTGGTGCTGACGACGAAGGGCACCAGCACCGACGGCACGCCGGCGACGCACAGCTCGCTGACGGTGATCGCGCCGGCGCGGCACACCACCAGGTCGGCGTCGGCGAGGCGCCGGTGCATGTCGTCGATGAACGGCAGCACCTCGGCGACGACGCCGGCTTGCGCGTAGGCGGCGACGACCTCGGCGTGCATCGCGGCGCCGGTCTGGTGCGTCACCGACGGGCGCTCGCCCGGCGCGAGCCGGGCCAGCGCGGCGGGCAGCGTGCGGTTCAGCGGCTGCGCGCCCAGGCTGCCGCCGACGACGAGCAGCTTCAGAGGCCCGCCGCGGCCGGCGAAGCGTTGCGCCGGCGGCGGCAGCGCCTCGATCTCGGCGCGCACCGGGTTGCCGGTGACGACGGCGCGCTTCGTCTTCGCGGCCGCCGCGCCGTCGAACCCGAACGCGATGCGGTCGGCCACCGGCAGCAGCGCCTTGTTGCTCAGCAGCAGCGCGGCGTCGGCGTTGACCAGCACCAGCGGCCGCGACAGCAGCGACGCCATCATGCCGCCGGGGAAGCACACGTAGCCGCCCATGCCGAGCACGGCGTCGGCGCCGCGCCGGCGCAGGATCGCGAGGCACTCGCCGAAGGCCTTGAGCAGGCGCAAGCCCCCGGTCAGCAGCCCCATCGCGCCCTTGCCACGCAGCCCCGTGAACCCGATCGTGTCGAGCGCGATGCCGGTGGGCGGGACCAGCGTGCTCTCGAGGCCCCGGGTCGTGCCGAGCCAGCTGACGCTCCAGCCGCGGCGCTGCATCTCCTGCGCGACGGCGATGCCGGGAATGACGTGCCCGCCGGTGCCCGCGGCCATGATCACCAGATGGCTCATGCGCGGCCTCCGCGCATGAGCTGGCGGTTCTGGCTGCGGCACGCGCGCTGCGCGCGCTTCACGTCGCTTCGCGACATGAGCCTTCGCCGGAACAGAACCCTCATGCGCGGCCTCCGCGCATGAG